>NZ_SJUS01000001.1:0-273313 GCF_004337085.1 Exiguobacterium sp. SH5S13
TGGCATCATCGGGATCGCCTCCAGGATGTGTAGTTATAGCCAGTTTAGTCCGAAACGGCAAGGACGTACAGCGTCGCCCCGAGGGCACGCCGACTCCCGGGGGAACAGCGGGCAAGGCGAGACCCAGCAGCGACATCGTCGCGATGCGGCTCGCTGACCGCCCCCAGGAAAGCGGCGTGCCGGACAGGGCGGCTCGAAGGGCAATGAAAGCAGATGAGCGTCATCCCATCCGGGACGACGCTCATCTGCTTAAAAACATTTGAAGTTTTTCAGTGCCCTCAGCCATCTACGAGGCGATTTTTATGTTGCTCAATCTTGCGGACGAAGCCCCGGTAATGTCTCACGCAGTCTTTTGAGCGCAATCAGTCCAGCCATGAACGGGAGCAGTGCCACAATCCCGATTGCCCAATCAATTGACAGCACGTCGGTCAATAAACCAGCCAACAACGCCCCAAACGCATAGCCACTGTCTCGCCAAAACCGATAGACGCCCATCGCTGACGCTCGCCAGCTCGGCTCGGCCACGTCACTGATTGAAGCTTGGAGCGTCGGATAAACCATCGCCGTCCCGATGCCAAGCAAAACGGCGGCAAACATCCAGAGCGAATAGTCGTTGACGAGCAGGATCAGCCAAAGCGATCCCGCCTGGACCCACATCCCTCCGACAATCAACCCTTTTCGTCCGATGCGATCACTCAACCCACCTGTGAACAGTTGGACCAACCCCCATGCGGCCGGATAGATGGCGACGATCAGACCAATCTCCGATAGATTCAGCCCTTTATAGGCGAAGTAGATCGGAAACAACCCCCACGCCATGCCGTCCTTTAGATTCGTTGAAAGTCCTGCCAGCGTCAGGCTCGAGAGCGAACGGTCTTGCCAAGTCGTCGTCAAGAACACGTCTTTGGCCGAGCGTTTCTGTCCCGTTCCCACACCTGTTGACTGCAAGTGCAACTGTTGTCGCGTATCTTTGACAAAGATTGATAACGTGAACCCGATGACGACGATCAAAATCCCCACGTAAAACGGTTCCGGCCGGTTGCCGTACGTACTGGCGATGAATCCTGAGACCGCGGCCATGGTAGCGACCCCGACATAACCGGCAAATTCGTTCAAGCCGACGGCAAGCCCTCGTTCCATCGGTTTAGCCAAATCAATCTTCATGTTGACTGTCATCGACCACGTCAAACCTTGATTGATCCCTAGTAACACGTTGGCGACGATGATCATCCACCAAGACGTCGCAAAGATGACGAGTAACGGGACGAACAAACCAAGTCCCCAACC
Organism: Exiguobacterium sp. SH5S13; assembly: GCF_004337085.1. Lineage (NCBI taxonomy): Bacteria > Bacillati > Bacillota > Bacilli > Caryophanales > Exiguobacterium > Exiguobacterium sp. SH5S13. The sequence continues at coordinate 1,288 of NZ_SJUS01000001.1, forward strand.
AACTAATAAGACTTTCTTGCGACCGAACCGGTCTGCGATCGCCCCGGCAAAATAGTTGACGATTGCTTTTGAGAAACCAAAACTGATAATGAATGACAGCGCCGCGCTCGTCGACACTAATCCAAAATCTTCTTCCCCGATTACAGGCAGGATGGTCCGTTCAAGACCGACCATCGATCCGACGAAGAAGTTCGTCACGACGAGCATGATAAAGTTCATCCGATTTTCATGTATGCCGATTCGTGTTTGAGTCATTAAACGTGCCCCCCTTGCCTTTCAGTCGATCTGTAGAATTGAACGATTGTATCGTTTCGATGTTGACTAGATCGAGTATAGCAAAAAATACCCCCATACGTATAAAAAGCGTCTTCCCGATTCAAAAATCAGGAAGACGCTTGCGTCATCATTATCCAGTCGCTTGCTGCGACTTCATCCGCTTCTTGCCTTCGCGGCACATATGCAAGAGCGGACACGTCTCGCAGCCGGGCCGTTGTGCCTTGCAGTGATACCGTCCGAAAAAGATAAACTGGTGGTGGAGCTGTGACCAGTCTTCACGGGGAAACTTCTTCATGAGCGTGTCTTCGACTTGACGGACGTTGTCTTTCCAACGGCAGATGCCGAGCCGTTTGGACACACGCTCGACGTGGGTATCGACCGCGAACGCCGGTTCATGAAAGGCGACCGACAAGACGACGTTCGCCGTCTTGCGCCCGACTCCAGGCAGCGCCTCGAGTGATTCCCGGTCGTCCGGGACGATGCCTCCGTGCAGATCAAGAATTCGCATCGACAGCGCTTTGACGTTTTTGGCCTTGTTTCGAAACAGACCGATTCGTTTAATGAGCGACTCGATTTCCGCTACGTCAGCCGCAGCCATCGCCTCGACCGTCGGGAACGCCTCGAACAGTCCAGGCGTCACTTGGTTGACGAGCGCGTCCGTCGCCTGCGCGGACAGCGCCACGGCGACGACGAGTTCGAACGGGTTGCGGTGGGTCAGCTCACAATGGGCGTCCGGGAACATTTGCCGCATCGTCTCCGAGATTTCGTTCAATTGAGCTCTCGTCAACATCACTTTTTCCTCCGTTGATACTCGACCAAGTCTTCGAGTGACTCGACTTTATGGTCTTGCCAAACGCTCAAGATTTTATCCATGTACTTGAAGTTGCGGACGTTACGCAGTTTCGCCTCGCGGAGCGCGGCCAAAATGAGTTCTTCACTGAAACCGTCTTCGGTCAACCAGCCGACGATTTGCTCGATCTCAAACGGCGTGATCGTCCCGAACTCCCGCTCGAACGTATGGATGAGGTTCTCGTTTAGCGACTGCGTATTTTTTTCAGGGGCGCCGTCTTCTTCGAGTGCTTGGAAAAGAGGGAGCAGACTGTATCGCTCCACTTCCGCCGACGCATCGATGGCGACGAGCTCTTTTTGCAGCAGCCCGAGCAGAACAGAGCGTGCCTCGCTCTCGGGAACGTTCATCCGGTCGCCGAGCTCGCTCGGAAGCGGCATCTCGATGCCTTCTCCCGTCAACTCCAACAAGTGGACGACGAGACAAAACTCGACCGGGTTGAGATTGAGACGACGTGCATCGGTGAACAGCTTCCTCGGAACGACGACCGGACTTTGTTCAAACAGCTTGATCAGATTATGTGCATCCATGTCGCACATCCTTTCTAGACAAATCAATCGGGGAAGACAATTAGTCATCCCCGATTGGCGATTATGGGTGAATTCGGTTCAATAGACGTGGGAACGGAATCGCTTCACGGATGTGTTCGATTCCGCTGATCCAAGCGACGGTCCGTTCAAGACCGAGCCCGAAGCCCGAGTGTGGGACCGAGCCGTACTTACGCAACTCAAGATACCAGTCATACGCATCAGTCTCATCAAGTCCTTCTTTGGCGATCTCTTCTTTCAAGCGGACATAGTCGTCTTCACGCTGCGAGCCGCCGATGATCTCGCCGTAACCTTCAGGTGCGATCAAATCGGCACAAAGGACGAGTTCAGGGTTCTCTGGGTCGACTTTCATGTAGAACGGCTTGATTTCTTTCGGCCAATGGGTGATGAACACCGGCAAATCATGCGCGTTGGCGATCGCCGTCTCATGCGGCGCCCCAAAGTCATCCCCGTACTCGATGTCATCGAAGCCTTCTTCTTTCAAGAACGTGATCGCGTCCGTATAACGAATACGTGGGAACGGCGCTTGAACTTTTTCAAGCTTCTCCAAGTCGCGTCCGAGCAACTCAAGCTCGTTCCGGCAATGGTCAAGCGCTGACTTCGCGATGTATGACACATAACGCTCTTGCAGATCAAGACTCATATCATGGTCGAAGAATGCCATCTCCGGCTCGATCATCCAAAACTCGATCAAGTGACGACGTGTCTTCGATTTTTCAGCGCGGAACGTCGGACCGAACGAGAACACTTTGCCGAGCGCCATCGCTGCGGCTTCCATATATAACTGACCTGTTTGCGACAAGTAGGCCGGCTGACCGAAGTAGTCCGTCTCGAACAACTCGGTCGTCCCTTCCGGCGCGCTCGACGTGATGATCGGCGGATCGATCTTGACGAATCCTTCTTGGTTATAGAACTCGTATGTGGCCCGGATCAATTCGTTCCGGACTTTCATGATCGCGTGCTGGCGACGCGACCGGAGCCAGAGGTGACGGTTGTCCATCAAGAACTCCGTCCCGTGTTCTTTCGGTGTGATCGGATAGTCGATCGATTCCGAGATGATTTCCATCGCTGTCACTTCGAGTTCGAAGCCGAGCGGCGTCCGGCCGCCGTCCGATTTGACGTTCCCCGTCACCCAGACTGACGTCTCTTGCGTCACGCCTTTTGCGAGGGCGAACAGTTCTTCCGCGACTTCTGCTTTGACGACGACGGCTTGGGCGAACCCGCTCCCGTCCCGGAGTTGAAGGAAGGCGATTTTACCACTCGAACGTTTGTTGGCGATCCAGGCACCGACCCGGACCGATTGTCCTTCATAATCTTTAAATTGGCTAATTGAAATAGTTGTCATGTTCATATCCATCCTTTCGCTTATCGAGCGCTACTCTTGATAAAGTTTTCCACTCGATCGAGCGCTTCTAGTACTCGCTTCAATTCTGTTGCATAAGACAAGCGGACGTAATCGTCCTGCCCAAAGCCCGATCCCGGCACGAGCGCGACGAATGCTTCACCGAGCACTGCTTCGCACCATGCGTCGACCGAGTCGTAGCCGCTCATCGACGCGGCTTGTTTGGCGTTGGCGTATAAGTAGAATGCCCCTTGCGGTTTTAGGCACGTGATGCCTGGTATGTTGATCAATCGCTCATAGACGATTTCAAGGCGCTCTTCAAATGAGACCCGCATCATCTCGACGTCATCTTGCGAGCCGTTGTACGCCTCGACGGCCGCCGCTTGGGCGATCGACGTCGGATTCGACGTCGAGTGCGATGCGAGGTTCGTCATCGCTTCGATGATCGTCTTGTCTCCGATCGCGTACCCGATGCGCCACCCGGTCATCGCATGTGACTTCGAGACCCCGTTGATGATGATCGTCCGCTCACGCATGTCAGGAAGCGTGGCGATCGAGACGAACTTGCTATCGCCATAGATGAGCTTCTCATAGATCTCGTCACTGACGACGAGCAGGTCGTGGCGCTTGACGACTTCGGCGAGTGCGACCAACTCTGACTCCGTATAGATCATACCGGTCGGGTTGGACGGGCTGTTCAAGATGACCGCTTTCGTCCGGTCTGTGATGGCGGTTTCAAGTGACTCTGGCGTCAGCTTGAACGTCGTCGCCTCGGTCGTCTCCACATAGACCGGGACACCGTCGGCAAGTTTCACTTGTTCCGGATAACTCACCCAATACGGGACCGGGATGATGACTTCATCACCTTCGTCGAGAATCGCTTGGAACAAGGCGTATAACGCATGTTTCGCCCCTGAGGCGACCATGACCTCGTTACGCTCGAACGTGAGGTCGCTGTCGCGTTTCGTCTTCTCGATGATGGCATCTTTTAAAGCGACCGTTCCGCCTGAAGGCGTATACTTCGTATCGCCGTCACGTGCAGCCTTGCATGCGGCCTCAATAATTCGTTCAGGCGTATTGAAGTCCGGCTCACCGGCCCCGAGCCCGATCACGTCTTGTCCCGAGGCTTTCAGCGCTTTCGCTTTCGCCGTGATCGCGAGCGTCGTCGAAGGTGTTAACTGTTTTACACGTCTTGCCAATAGATGTTCCATCGATATCCTCCTCTAATCTCGTTCAGTTCGAATCCGCCAGTTGGACCCGTCTTACAAAGTCTCCGGTTTGAAGCGTGTAATAGGAATACGTATACGTCGCCCCTGATTTCGTCACGACTTCGATGAGCGCACGCTCATCGAACCCGTACTTACAACTGACGAGCATACCACCGGTCTCCTCGAGCGAATCGGCACAGACTTGATCTAAGTCGACCGACGCGATCTCACGTGTCTCGATCGGTTGCTTGCTGTCGACCGGCACGAACAGGACACGGTCCGTCTCCTCGAAGACGACGTACGGTTCCGTCCCGTTAAAGAGCTCAGCCCGTTCGATCCGGACCGTCGGCTGTTCGGCCTCAAGACGATTGCGCGCTTCCGCGATCATGTTTTGTTTTGTCCGTTCCGTATGACCGACCGTGAACCAATAAATCCCACTAAACACGATGACGACACCGATGAGTGCCGTCATAAGAGCAACCACTACTTTTTTCTTCCGCGTCATTCTGTCCGATAGATGGTGAACACCATCTCTTCTTTCTTCGGATCATTCACTTTTTTCTCTAATGCAAGACCGAACATCAAATCTTGGCTCTTCAGTGTACGATTCAATAGGTCGACGATTTTGTACACGTCTGCCGTCGGCTCGATCCGAACGGTCGCGAGCGTCTCAATATTCGAATTCATGTTTACTCCTCCTTCAAAACACTATACCCATCATTATAAAGCGATAATTTCACGCTGCCTAGCGTTATCTCTGATTTCCTAGAGTCGTCTCTTCTTTCTCATCTAAAAACAGTTCGAGCTCGGCCAGTGACGTCTCGAGCGATCCTTCGATCCGGTCGACGGCCGGGAGACTATTGAGAAACTGTTTCCCGTAACGCGTCGTCTCGACACGGCGGTCGAAGACGAAGATGGCGCCGTAATCCTCTTTCGAGCGAATGAGGCGACCGACGCCTTGTTTGAAGCGGATGACCGCTTGCGGAAGTGACAGTTCAAAAAACGACGACTTCCCGGTCGCTTCAATTTTTTCGGACCGCGCCTGAATGACCGGTTGGTCGGGCGGGGCGAACGGGAGACGCACGATGACGAGGCAGGTGAGCGCCTCTCCCGGGATATCGACCCCTTCCCAGAAGCTGGCCGTCCCGAACAAAATCGACTGATCGATTCGTTTGAACTGCTTCGTCAAACGGCTGCGCGAGCCGCCGCTGACGCCTTGGGCAAGCAACGTATACGCGTCGTCTAGCTGATGTCTCACCGCCTCGTGCGTCAAACGTAACAGCTCGTTCGACGTGAACAAGACGAGCATGCGTCCTTTCGTCACGTTGGCAATCCGGGCAATCGAAGCGGCGATTTGATCGACGAAATGCGGCAACGGCACTTCGTTGATCAACGGGATGTCTGACGGGACGAACAATTTCGCCTGTTTCTTGAAGTCAAACGGCGAAGCGAGGACGACTCGTCTCACGTCCTGCCCGTCGAGACCGAGCCTGCGCTCGATAAAGCCGAAGCGACCGGACACGGTCATCGTCGCCGACGTCAAAATCGTCGGTCGTTTCGCAAACAAGCGCTCATGGAGCAACGGTCCGATTTCGACCGGTTGCGTATAGACCGAGGTCAATTTGCGGTTGGCCAAGTTCAACTCGACCCAACTGACAGCGTCGTCGTCGCGGGTGAGCATCGTTTCATACAGCACGCTCTCAATCTCTCGCACGTCACCGATGAACGCCTTCAAGTCACCGATCACGGCGCGTTGCTTGAACGTCATATGCTCTTTATGCTCATCGAGAAGACGAAGCATCTGCCGGAGCGACATCCGAAGCGTCCGTAAACGGTTCTCAAGCCGCTTCGCCACTTCACGGATCGGTCGGAACACGTCACCTTCCCGTTCGAAGCGAACGGTTTGCCGTTGATCTTTTTTCTTGCCGAGCGACTGGAGCGCCGTCAACAGGTCGTCTAGTTCGACATCGACTTGGGCTAACGCCTGGTCGGTCTCTTTACTGAACGCTTCCGTCTCTTCGGACACGGACGTCAAGTCGGCAAGTTGCAGCAGCCGGGAATGGAACTTTCCGTCGGCCCCGTAGCCGAACCATTTGAATAAGCGATCGAACTGGATCGCGTCGAACGTGACGCCGAAATGATGCGAGGCGACCTCTTCGACTTGATGCGCCTCGTCCAAGATGAGCGGCGTGTCGGTCGGGAGAATCCCGGCCTGATGCTGCAGATCCGAGAAGAGCAACGCATGATTCGTGACGATGATATCCGCCTCTTTCGAACGCAGGACGGCCCGCGTGAAGAAGTCACGGCTATACCATGGGTCAAAGCGGCCGAAGTCCGTTGCCGCGTCGGCTTGAATGAGCCGTTTGAACGAAGCCGGCCCTTGTGTCGCCGCTCCAGGGAGTGACAACTCTTCCAAGTCCCCTGTCTCCGTCTCGGTCAACCAGACGAGCACCATCGCCTTGCACATCGCCGAGAGCATCCCGTCATTCGTCTCCTCGAGCACCATCTCAAACTTCCGGAGATCAATATAGTTGCGTCTTCCTTTCAGAAGCGTGAACTCGATTTCCGGGAAGATAGCTTTTAAGATCGGCAAGTCCCGGTTGAGCAGCTGTTCTTGTAATTGGATCGTATGCGTGCTGACGACGACCGGTCGTTTCGTCTCAAGGGCGTGATGCGCGCTCGGGATCAAGTAGGCTAACGTCTTGCCTGTGCCGGTCCCGGCCTCGATGAGAAGCGTCGCCTCATCGTCGAGCGCCTTATAGACGTGCCGCATCATCTCGAATTGACTTTGTCTCGGTTCGAATTGGTCGAACAGTGACGGAAGCGTCTCTTCGATCGTCCGATGAAGGAACGGTTCGAACGGTTCGCGCTCGACCGCCGGCTCAAACGAATCAGTCAGGCGACGGAGTGCGATTTTCCGGTGGATATCGTACGTCGTCTCGTCATCTGGCCGAATACCAATCTCGACGATGAGATCATCGAGCAACGGCTCGATGTTGCTCGTCCACGACTCGGACAGACGGCGCAACTGTTTTAGCGTCACGACCGGTAGCGTCCGCAGGCGATTGAGTTGTTGAATAAACAACTCCGCGGTCGCCTCGGCATCGCTGAGGGCGCGGTGCGCGTCCGTGTGCACCAAGCCGAACGTGTCGGCGAGCGACTCGAGCGCATGGCTTTCAAGTGTCGGATACAAGATGCGCGCGAGTTCGACCGTATCGATGGCCCGCCCTTGGAAAGGTAAATATCCTGCCAGTTCTAAACTCTCATTTAAAAAATTCAAATCAAACGAAACGTTGTGGGCAACGAACACTCGCCCATCTAACATCTTCCAAATATCAGGGATGACGTCTTCAAACGCCGGAGCGGACGCCACATCCTGATCTGTTATCGTCGTCAACTGCGTGATAAAAGGAGGGATTGGACGACTCGGTCGAATCAACGTACTGTAGCGCTCAATCACTTCACTACCTTGTACGACCACCGCCGCGAATTCAATCAGTTCATCGCCGGATTTGACGGAATGACCGGTCGTCTCTAAATCCACTATCACATAAGTGTCCATAACATCCATCCCATCTTCGGCACGCTCGTGCTTTCTGTCTCTTTCTGTCTGTCTCATCTTACCATAGAACGATGCACGAAAAAACGGGGTTGCCTCTAAGGGCATCCCCGCTCTGTTCATAGAATCGTATGTGCGATTTCTTCATATAACAGTTGATCGACTTCGTTGCGATCGTTCAACACCGCAACTTTCGGACGATGCGATCTCGCCTCTTCAGCCGTCATCTGACCGTAGGCCATGATGATGACGACATCGCCGACTTGGAAATGGCGGGCCGCCGCCCCGTTTAGGCAGATGACGCCTGAACCGCGCTCACCCTTGATGACGTATGTCTCAATGCGGGCGCCGTTATGGTTGTTCGTGATGTGGACGTGCTCATTTTCCATAATCCCGACCGCGTCCATCAAATCCTCATCAATCGTAATCGAGCCGACGTAGTGTAAATTCGCCTCGGTCACGGTCGCCTTGTGTAGCTTGGCGTGCATAAATGTTCGAATCATTTGATTCACCCTCTCTTCCAAATCGTATTATCAATCAAGCGGGCGCGTTCAAACTGCACCGCCACTGCAATCAACAGTTCTGTCGACGAGTCTGTCACGTGCGAAAGCGTCGGATAGTCGACCAGTTCGACATAGTCGATCGTACTGTTCGGGATTGCCGACAGCCGTTCGACGAGCCGTTCTTGTACCGACGTGATCGCGTCCCCTTCAGTCAACGCGTCACGCGCCTCGATGAGTGCTCGATTGATGTCGCTCGCGTCAATCCGTTCCGTTTCAGACAAGTAGACGTTACGCGACGACTTGGCGAGTCCCGAGTCCTCACGAATGATCGGACAGCGGATAATCTCGACCGGCACGAAATAGTCCCGAACGTATCCCTCGATCAGTGCGACTTGTTGGGCGTCCTTCAAGCCGAAGTAAGCACGCGTCGGCCGCACCAAGTTGAACAGTTTTGAGACGACCGTCAACACACCGTCAAAATGACCGGGCCGGCTGGCGCCGCATAAGACGTCGGCTCCGGTACGCACCGTCACGCGCGCCATATCGAGCGGATACATCGTCGCGGTATCCGGATAAAATAGTACGTCTACCCCCGCTTCTCGCGCCAACTGTTCGTCCCGTTCAAAATCTCTCGGATAACGATCAAGGTCTTCATTCGGCCCAAATTGGGTCGGATTAACGAAGATGCTCATGACGACGCGATCGTTTTCGCGTTTGGCCGCCTCGACGAGACTCAAGTGTCCTTCATGCAGGTAACCCATCGTCGGCACAAAGCCGACGGTCAACCCGTCGGACAGAGTTTCACGTAACGACATCGGATCGGTGACGATCCTCATGCTTTGCCACCGTACAACGTGTCGAGCAGCGTCTCATCCATCGTGAACGTGTGGCGTTCGAGCGGGAACGAGCCGTCTTTCGTCGCTTGAACGTAAGAGCCGATGGCACTCGTCGCGACCGCGTTCACATCGGCGTAAGCCTCGACGAATTTCGGGAGACGGTCGACCCCATACTTCAAGACGTCGTGATAGACGAGTACTTGGCCGTCGACGTCGGCACCGGCACCAATCCCGATGACCGGGATGTGAAGCGCTTCGGCGATTTTTTTGGCGAGTTGATGCGGCACGCACTCGAGGACGAGCATTTTGGCCCCGACCCGTTCGGCCTCGAGGCTGTCGTTGATCAGTTGCTCGGCATCCTCAAGTGACTTCCCTTGGACCTTATAGCCTTCGAGCACACCGACCGATTGTGGTGTGAGCCCGAGGTGGGCGACACAAGGCATGCCGACTTTCGTCAATCGTTCGATCGTCTCGAGCACTTCGCCCGCCCCTTCAAGTTTGATGGCGTCGGCATGTCCGTCTTGGAACAATGTCGCCGCCGCTTGAAGCGTTCGGTCGAAATCACCGTGATACGTCGCGAACGGCATATCGACGACGACGAACGTGTCCTTCGCCCCGCGGCGCACCGCTTTGGCATGGTGGACCATATCATGAATCGTCACCGGGATCGTCGAGTCGTAACCGAGCACGACCATTCCTAGTGAGTCTCCGACGAGGATGATGTCCACTCCCGCCGCTTCGGCCAGTTTCGCCGACGGATAATCGTAAGCGGTCAACATGACCAACTTCTCTTCTTGCTTCATCTTTTTCAATAATGAAGTCATCGTATGCATATGTTCTCCTCCTAAATGTGGAGACAGGAAAGGAAAAACGCCTTCTTACACGATTGGCAAGAAGGCGCACGAAAACAAACTCAAGGTTGAGTGTCCTTCTGTCCCTGTCAAAATGATCAAGGCAGACAATTAACTAAAACGACGGTCTGCAATTCCGGTACACTTCTTGCGATAGCGTCCGACACGTTCATTATAGACCACGAATACGTTTCCATCAATCATTCCAGACTGCGATTTCAGCGGAATAGATGGCTTCGATGGCACCATGACGCTCGAGCAGGAGCGCCCCCTGTTCTGAGATGCCGCGCATGATACCGCGTTTAGACTCCCCCGAGGCGGTCAACGTCACTTCTTCATTCAAATAAGCGGCGTGCTCTAGCCAGTTGTCGCGGACCGGGCCGAACCCGGATTCGAGCAACGCGTCATATTCGGTCTCGAGCTCGGCCAATAGATCGGCGAGCACTTCACTGCGTCGTAATGCGACGCCCGTCTCCAATTTGATCGACGTCGCCCGGTGAACCAAGTCAGTCGGGATCGACTCCGTATTGACGTTCAATCCGAAGCCGAGGATGACGGCTTGGATGCGGTCGCCTTCAGTTTGCATCTCGGTCAAAATCCCGCCGATCTTCTTCCCGTTCACGAGAAGGTCGTTCGGCCATTTGATAAATGCCGGGACGCCTTGTTGCCTTAGCGACCGGGCGAAAGCGCTCGCCGCCATGAGCGTCAGCTTCGACGCTTCCCGAATCGGCAGCGCCGGACGAAGGATGATACTAGCCGCGATATTGACGTGGCTCGGGTTGTGCCAACTGCGCCCAAGTTGGCCGCGCCCTGCCGTCTGTTCTTCGCTGATGACGAGCGTCCCCTCAAGCGCCCCTTTTTGGGCGAGTTCGTGGGCGATGCGCTGCGTCGTGTCGACTTGGTCGTAGGCGTAGACGTGTTGCCCGAACCGGCCGTGCCGAAACGAGACGAACGCCGGTTCATCGAGTCGGTCCGTCCGTCCGAACAGTTGATACCCTTTACGCGGGATCGTTTCGATGTCGTAACCGTCTTGTTTTAACGTCTCGATATGTTTCCAAATGGCGGTACGTGAAATATTTAATTGGCGGGCCAATTCTTGTCCGCTCCAGACCGCCCCGTCCTGGAGCAAGTTTAAGACCTTTCCTCTCGTTGAAGCCACATGATCGCCTCCTCTCGTAACGTTTGTTCCTCATTGGCTAATTCGCCGAGGACGACGCGCCGTTCGAGGTCGGCGAGCAAGTGCTTGATCCGTGCGCCGCTCGCCCCGACCTGTAGCGCATCGCGACCGTCGAACCGGAGCTCCCGCCGTGACTGGATCGGGAGCATACGTTTCAAGGCGTCGGACGATTCCGTGCTCCCGGTCATCCGCAAATACGTCTCGAGCGTCGCTTGATCTGTCTCATACACGGTGAACGTATCGAGCCCGGAGTCGAACAGGTTGGCCAATACGCCCGCTTCCCGCTTCAAGGCGTTCGAACGCTTCCATGGCGAGAGCCAACGGATGTCCCCGGCGTGATAGACGAATAGCGCCCAGCCTCCGACCGCGTTGACCGGTGCCCGCCTGTCGGCGATGACACGACGGACGAGCTGTTTGGACACGTCCGGTAAGTACTGATGGATGCCGAGCTCGACAAGGTCGGTCAGCGCCCTGCGGTAAGCAGGTCCCGTCATCAACTTCTCGAACTCGATGGCGATGCGTTCCATCGCGATGTCTTGCAATTTGTGGCCGAGCGTCCGCGCCGCGCTCCGCACATCATCAGCGAGCGTGAAGTCGAGCTGGGACATGAACCGAAACGCGCGCATGATCCGGAGCGCGTCTTCCCCGAACCGTTCGTACGGGCTCCCGACGGTCCGGATGATCTGCGCCTCGAGGTCGAGCCGGCCGCCGAACAAGTCGACGACGTTGCCGTCATGGAACGCCATCGCGTTCATCGTGAAGTCGCGGCGCAACATGTCCTCTTCGAGCGTGACGCCGAGCGAGACGTGGTCCGGGCGTCGCGAGTCCGAATACGTCCCTTCCGAACGGAACGTCGTCACCTCGAACGGATGATGGTCGAGGATGACCGTGACCGTCCCGTGATCGATTCCGGTCGGGACCGATTTCGGGAACAGTTTCATGACGTCTTCCGGCAACAACGACGTCGCGATATCGATGTCGTCGGGAAGCGTGCCGCGCACGTAGTCACGAACGGCACCGCCGACGATGTACGCCTCGCCCCCGTGGTCGTTGATTTTTTTTATGATTTGTTTTGCATATTCCCATTCTGTCATCGGCGCACCACCTGTTCGTATAGTCGTTCATATTGCGTGACGATGTCTTTAGACGCGAACTGTCTCGCTTTCACGAGACCGCCGGCACGCAGTTTCGCATGGAGCGCATCGTCGAGCAAGATCGCTTCGAGCGCGGTCGTGGCCGCTGTGACGTCGCCGCGCGCGACGACAAAACCGTCCGCTCCGTCCGTGATCACTTCCGGCAAGCCCCCGGCATCGCTGACGACCGATGGGACGCCTGTCGCTAACGCCTCTAGAGCGACGAGACCGAACGCCTCTTTGTCCGACAACAGAAGATGGACGTCACTGATCGACAACAACGCCGCGACTTGTTCTTGTTTACCGGCGAAGATGACACTGTCTTCGAGCGCCATCTCGCTCACGAGTCGACGCATCGCCCCCATGAGCGGTCCGTCACCGACGAGGAGCAACTTCTTGCCCGGGACGCTCATCCGCTGGAACGCCTCGAGCACGAGGTCGATCCGCTTCACTTGCCGGAAGTTCGAGATATGGATGACGACGCGGTCGGCTGCTGACAAGCCGTAACGTTCACGGAGCGACGGCTCGGCTTGCGGCTGATAAACCGATTCGTCGATAAAGTTATGGATGACATCGATCTCAAGGTTGGCATCGATCCGCTCAAGCGTCTCGCGCTTCAAACTGTCGGACACGGCCGTGATCGCGTCCGACTGGCGTAAACCGTACAGGATCGCCGGTTTCAACTCTTCATCTTCCCCGAGCACCGTAATGTCGGTGCCGTGGAGCGTCGAGACGATCGGCGTCTTGCTCTCGGCCATCTCGCGCCCGAGCGCGGCACAAACCGCATGGGGCACCGCATAGTGCGCGTGGATGACGTCGAGGCCGAACGCACGGATGACGCTCGCGATCTTCGAGGCGAGCGTGATATCGTACGGCGGATAGCGGAACACCGAGTACTGGTTGATCTCGACTTGGTGGAACGTGATGTTCGGATGATACGCGTTCAACCGGAACGGGATGCTCGACGTGATGAAATGGACGTCGTGGCCCCGGTCGGCGAGTTTCATCCCGAGCTCGGTCGCGAGGATGCCTGAACCTCCGACCGACGGATAACAGAGGACTCCGATACGTAGCTTCATGCGAGCTCACCCGCCCGCGTGACGACGTACGGTTTGACGGTCATGAGCCCTTCGGCGTAGTCCGTGCCGATCAAGCTACCGAAGTGACGGTCGCGCGCGACGACGCGGTCGACGTACGCATCGGTCAACGGTGTGTCGACGCCGTCAACAGGTGTGAACTGACTCGCGTATGACGTCAACGCGTCCACTTTTTTATCGATCGTCGCCGTGATGTCGATGCAGACGTCCGGTCGCACGTGGGCGTTGATCATGTATTGATAGACGCTGTCCGGACGGTAAGCCGGGACGTCGGGCATATATTTGCGAATCCCGGCGTTGAACAACGCCTCTTCGACGAGACGGGCGCACGCCCCGTGGTCGGGATGGCGGTCGACGCCGTACGGATAGAGCAGATGCGTCGGTCGTTCGGTCCGGATCAAGCGGACGAGCGCTTCAATTTGGTCGGCTGTCCCGAGCAGGCCACGGTCAGGGAAACCGAGATTGATGCGACGGACGCCGAGAATTCTATCGGCTGTTGCCGCTTCCTGTGCCCGCGTGACGACATCGCCGTTCGACGACAGTTCGGCCCGCGTCAAATCGACGTACAGGACTGGGATGCGATCACCCGTCCACTGGGCCGTCATGCCGGCGATGCCGATTTCGATATCGTCCGGATGGGCCCCGATTGCTACTATTTTCATAAAAAATCACCTCTTCTGTGAAAAGTATATCGGACTCACTGTCGAATGTCATATGTTCAGGGTAGGCAATCCACAGGTTTTTCGAGTACGCTTATGGATAGGAGGTGAACCACATGACGGTACAATTACCGATTCGGTTTCGCAATATATTCTTTATTCTCATCGGTTCATTCATTTTTGCGTTCGGCGTGTTTCATTTTAACGTCCAAAACAACTTGGCCGAAGGCGGTTTCACCGGGATCACGTTGATTCTGCGCGGCTTGTTCGGTTGGTCGCCATCGATCACGAACTTGGCGCTCAATCTGCCGCTCTTCTTCGTCAGCTACAAGCTGCTCGGGCGGACGACGTTCATCTATACGCTCGTCGGGACGTTCAGCTTTTCGCTCTGGTATGGGCTGATCGCCAAGTACTCGAACCTCGTCATCGATTTGACCGATGACATGGTGCTCGCGAGTTTATTCGCCGGTCTGTTCATCGGCGTCGGTCTCGGCATCATCTTCAACAACGGCGGGACGACCGGGGGGATCGATATTATCGCTCGCCTCGTCCAACGTTACGTCGGTTGGTCGATCGGCAAGACGTTCCTCGTGTTCGACTTTTTCGTCATCGTCCTCAGTTTGACGTATCTCGACATCCGCGAGGCGATGTATACGCTCCTTGCCGTCTATATCGGCGCCCGCGTCATCGATTCGATGCAGGAAGGCACGTATGCCGGTAAGGCCGCGATGATCATCAGCGACCACCGGACCGCCATCGCCGACGGCATCCACGCGACGATGAACCGCGGGACGACCCGCCTGCTCGCGAAAGGCGGCTATTCGAATAAAGAGCTCGAAGTGATTTACGTCGTCGTCGGACGCAACGAGGTCAACCGCCTCAAGACGATCGTCAAACAGATCGACCCGCACGCTTTCGTCACGTTCCATCACGTATACGAAGTCGGCGGCGAAGGATTCACGTTCGACGAGAATCGCGTACCGCTCAAATAAAAAAGACGAACACATTCCTAATTTGGGGATGTGTTCGTCTTTTTTGTGCGGACGCCCTCTCTATCGTTCGATCCGTTTGATTTCAAAGTAAAGGGCACCGCCCGGCGAATCGATACTAGCCGTCTCCCCGACTCGTTTTCCGATCAAGCCGCTTCCGAGTGGGGACGAGACCGAGATCGTCCCGTTCGCCAAATCAGCCTCGAGCTCACCGACGATCCGATACGTCTCGTCCTCACCGTCCGGCAGTTCCCGGATCCATACCTCCACTCCGAAACCGACGCGATCCGTTGGCGCATCTTCCTCGATCATCGCGTCGGCAAGCACGCGCTCGAGTTCAACAATTTTCGCCTCGATGCGCTCCTGTTCCCGGATCGCCTCAAAGTACGTCACGTCTTCTCTAAAGTCACAAAATTTGCGCGCCGTCTTCACTCGTTCGAGCGCCTCGCTCCGACCGCTTCCGCGGAGCGACTCGAGCTGTTCGATGAGACGGAGACGGCCTGACTTCGTCAACTGTGGTTTTGCCATACAATTACCCTCCTCATACAAAAAAATCCCGTCAGTCGACGGGATCGATTCTATTCATCACGTGGCATAAAGACGATCAGTGCGAGACGGATCAGTTCGGCAACCGCGACAAGTGTCGCTGCGACATAAGTCCAAGCAGCCGCGTTCAACACTTTACGGGCACCTGACTCTTCCGTCGCCGTCACGATCCCGTGGCTCGTCAGTTCGGTCATGGCGCGTTTCGAGGCGTCAAATTCGACCGGGAGCGTGACGAGTTGGAACAAGACCGCCCCGAGCATCATGACGACACCGAGCTGGGCGAGTCCCATCGCACCTAAGAGGAAACCTCCTATGAGCAGCGGGAACGACAAGTTTGACGTGATGTTCACGACCGGCACGAGCCGATGGCGGACACGCATCATCTTATAGTCCGTCGCGTCTTGGACGACGTGGCCGATCTCATGGGCCGCGATCGCTGCCGACGAAATCGTTGATCCTTGATACACTTCGCGCGACAAGCGGACGACTTTATGTGTCGGGTCGTAATGGTCACTCATCAAACCGTCGACCATCTCGATGCGGACATCGTGTACACCGTTTTGTTTCATGATGAAGTCAGCGACTTGAGCGCCGGTGACACCGCTTTGAAGTGGTTGTTGTAAAAACTTTTTGTACGTACTTTTCACTCGCATCTGGGCCCATAACGGGATGAGCATGATCAGCGCGAGATAGAAAATATAGCCACCTAATGACATTTTCTATATCACCTCTGCGTATATTTGATATCTCGATTTTACATTCTTATGAACTTATTATCAAGCGAAGCGCGCAGGATGAGTCGGTATCCCACAAAAAAACATATTCCCGTCAACCAGAACGACCCGTAGCCGATCCACATAATATGCTCGGCGAGCGACGGATAACGCGGCCATTGTCCGAGCACGTAGTCGACGACGTCGTTATGGATGACCCAGATGAGCGTCAAGACGAACGACGACACGGTCCAACGCATGAACGGGGCGTATAGAAACGCCTGGACCGCCATCGCACCGTGAGACAGCATGAGCATGACGGCCATGAGCACGATGAACGTATCCGCGTCGTCTCCTAGCTTCATGAGAAACAAGACGTTCATGACGACGGCCCAGACCCCGTATTTAACGAGTGTGATGAAGGCGAGTGTCTCGATGAGCGGTGAACTTTTCTTGAGCAGCCACAGCGCCAGGACGATTGTGAAAAATAGTGACGCCGTCGGGCTGTCCGGTACGAACGGCCAATAGATGAGCGGCGTGTCGCGAAGCTGCGGTTCATACCAGACGTATCCGTAAATCGTGCCGAGCAGATTGACGATGAAGAGGAATGTTAACACGGCTTTATGTTTTAGAAAGGGAAGCAACAGCGTATAGTTCATGAAATCATTCCGTCCTTTTTTTCTTTATTGTAGCTTGCGTGACCGATAAGTAAAAGAGTGTAGCCCATAGGGGACTACACTCGATTGCTTACTGGTTATTTTCGCCGCCTTCACCGTATGAGGCGAGGAACTCGGACATGGCTTGGAGGTCTTCATCCGAACCGTCCCACTGACCGGCCGGCATCGTGCCGACACCGTTGACCGCGATCTCCGCGATCTCTTCAGCCGTGTAGGCCGTTCCGATGAGTCCTGGAGCTGCCGCCCCGCCCTCGAGGTTTTGACCGTGGCAGTTCACACAAGACTGGGCTGCATAAATCTCATAGCCAGGTGCGGCTGTGTCGATTTCCGGACCTTCACCCGGTACGACTAAGATTCCTTGCTCATGAACTTGATCCCAATGCGTCGTTTGAACAGATTCCCACGTCAAGTACATGATCGAGAGAATCCCGAGCAGCATGAAGCTGATCGCGACCGGTCGTTTGGCCGGCCTGCGCTCGATTCCTTGGTCGAGCCACGGTGCGATCAAGAGCGCCGTGAACGCGACCCCAGGCAAGATGACCGTTCCAAGAAGGATCCAGTCCCCCGCCGCGAATTGATACTTGAGCAATTGATACAAGAACAAGAAATACCAGTCCGGTAACGGAATGTATGACGTGTTCGTTGGATCGGCGATGTTTTGGAGCGGTGCTGCCTCGACGATCGTCAAGGCGATGAATCCGATCAAGAAGACCGAACCGACCATCCACTCTTTAAGCAAGAAGTTCGGCCAGAACGCTTCTGTGCGTCCTGGATATTCAGAATAGTCTTTTGCAATATTTTGTTTCCGATTCCCGATTCCTACTCGAGAGTCGGTTACAAATTTCATCCCTTTACCGCGATGCATATCGTTTCTCCTCCTTTTTGTCTTCGAATCGGCTTATAGCGGTCCAGATATTCCTTGTTTACGAATCATCAGGAAGTGGGCTCCGAGGAGTCCGAACAAGGCCGCCGGTAAGAAGAAGACGTGAATGGCGAAGAAGTTCGTGAGCGTCCGTGCCCCGACGATCTCACCACCGGCGAGAAGGGTCTTGGCGATTCCACCAATGACAGGAACACTTTCGGCAATTTGAAGCGTAACTTTCGTTGCGAACAACGCTTTCATATCCCAAGGTAACAAGTAACCTGTAAGACCGAGCGCCAAGACGACGAAGAACAAGAGGACTCCGACGACCCAGTTGAGTTCGCGTGGTTTCTTATACGACCCGGTGAAGAACACGCGGAGCGTGTGTAAGAACAACATGACGATCGCGACCGATGCGCCCCAATGGTGCATCCCACGAACGATTTGTCCGTGTGCGATTTCGTTTTGTAAATAATACACCGATGCGTGGGCATTGATGATATCTGGAACGTAGTACATCGTCAAGAACATCCCTGACAGAATTTGAATCACGACCGTGAAAAATGTCAGACCGCCGAAGCAATAAACAAATGCTGAAAAGTGATGGGCAGGGTTGACGTGTTCCGGTACTTCATGGTCAGCGATGTCGCGCCATAACGGCGTGATGTCGACGCGTTCATCGACCCAATCATAAATTTTTTGTAACATCGACTATTTCCCCCTCTCACAACTGTGCGACTGGACTGCCTAAGTATAGGAAGCCGTCTTTTTCTTCTTTTTCATAGCGTGCCAGCGGTGATGTCGGAGGTGTACCCGGAATGTTCGTTCCGTCTTTTTCGTAACGTCCGAAGTGACACGGACAGAAAAATTCTGACGGTCTTGTCGGATCTCCACCATAAGCTACTTGACAGCCAAGATGCGTACAGATTGGAGAGAGTGCAACTACTTCACCGTTCTCGTCTTTGAACACCCATGCTGAAAGTGTTTCTTCAAATTCATACCAAGCGTCTTGCGTTTGTTTTTTAAAGTCGACACGTTGCGGCTCAGTCGTGATGTCGTCAAGACTCATGACCTTCACTTTGTCGCCCGCACCCGATTTTTTCAAGACCGGATCGATCGCAAAGTTGACCATCGGACTGATCAATGTTGCCGCCATAAAGCCACCTACACCAGTTAACGTATACGTTAAGAACTGACGGCGTGTGACTTTTGACCCATTTTGAGCCATTTCGTTCCCCCCTCATTCGTGTGCATAACCCCATAATTCTTTATGCATTCTTCACAAAAATTTCTCACTCACCAAAATAGTATATCAATAAAACCTCTACGTCAACCGCTTCATGTCGCCATCCAACGGCCCGAAAGCTCTGTAATGACTTGTGTCGCAAAATTTTGGACCATCGTGTGCGACTGCTCCCCCGACATGCCTTTCAAGGCAAGCGGCGGAACGAATATGACCGGTAACTCGAACGCTTTGAAGCGAACGTCTGAAGAGATGAACAACACGTGGGTAAACCCGGCCGTCGTTGCTTTTGTCATGACTGCGCGTGCAAGTTCATACCCGGCCTCGACATCGAGATAGCTAAGCGTCGGATTCAGCATCGTCCGTCCAGACAGCTGTCGTTCGGTTTCAAGCGCCACCGCTTGGACGACCTCGTAGCTTTCGGCTTTACGCACCATCTCCTCATCAAACGCCAGTTCGACGAGTGGGACGATGAGCGTATCGACGTATTGGCGTTCGGTCAGCGATTTCAACGCATCCATGCCATCGAACCTCATCTTCCTCCTCCTCTCTTTAGAAGACATACATCATCATGTCCATTGTAGCGTACCTACATTCGCTTCCTCTCGAAAGTTATGAACGAAATGTGAAATTATTGTGTATTCCTACGTCATTAATATACCAAAAAACAAGCGCTTCCCATAACGGAAGCGCTTGTTTTTTCTAAAATAATTTCGATGCTCTCACTTGATGAAGTTTGCTCGTCAAATTACGAAACAGCTTCTCGTCCCGGCGATCAAGCGCCTCGTCGATCTCGACGAGCAGACGCTCTTCCTCGAACTGGGCGACCGATGCTCGAATGACCGTCTGGGCCGAGTTCGTCACTTCGTCTTTAATCTCGGCGACAGGCTCAAACGGATTGAGCTCGACGATGTCGATCCAACTCTCATCAATCATCATCCCTTGAAAGTTAAGTTCGACATAAATCGTCCCGTCGTGGAGCCGAATGTCATGGTACGCCTTTTCCGGATTGACCGTGATGAGGTCACCTCGTCGGTAACGGAACGGTTCCCCTTCGAAGCCGTACGCCGTCATGACGAGGCTGCGCGGTGAAACCGAGGCGTTCGTCACGAAATGAACGTTCCCAAGTTTTTCAGGATGTCTAAGCCAATAATCAATGATCCATTTGGCCTCTCGCTTACGAAGCGTATGATGAGCGAGGAATCGCTTTAAAAAATTCTTTTTCCGCTCGACCATATGACCCCATCTCCTTTATATTGATTAATCGCGATCCGTCAACAAGTCGATCCGCTCTTCGAGAATTTGGCGGTCGATCATATCCACGGTGAGCGCAAGCGTTTGCTCGAGCACACGCTGCGCCTTGTCACGCTGTCCTTCTTCTACCAATAGTGTAGCCCATTCAGTCGAAAATGACACGTCCTCTTTATAAACTTGTTCGATCGAGGTGTATAGATTGACGGCCTGCTCATAGTCCTCGAGTTCATAGGCGGCTTTCGCCTTGTACCACGTCATGAGCGTCGACGTCGAGTGCTCCTCGAGCGCATCGATCGTCTCGAGCACGGCTTCCATGTCTCCCGCTTCGAACAAGATTGACAACAGCAGTTCGGTCGCTTGAAGCGATTCCGGGTTCAAGGCGAGCGCTTCGCGAAGTTCATTGACCGCTTCGTCTGTGCGGCCTTGCTTCAAGAACAGCTTCGCTTTGACGGTGCGCAGCTCATCGTTATAGTCGTCACGGTCGATCCCTTGATCGATCACTTCGAGCGCTTCATCGATGCGACCGAGTTCCTCGAGCGCTTCCGTATACGGCAAGTAAAGCGATGTAAAGTCAGGGTCCATCAAGCGGAGCTCTTCGAACTGTTTGATGGCGACCTCATCACGCCCGATACGGTGGGCCGTCATCGCATGTCCGAACACGGTGTTCAGATTGCGGTTCTCTGTCTTCTCGAATTCATCGAGCGCTTCTTCGAACGAGCCGATCATCGTCAGTGCTTCGGCGTAATCGGCTTGATAGTCGAGCTCTTCGGGCAATCGCAAGTGCGGTAAGCGCGCATAGAGCGGTACCGCCTGTTCAAACGAACCGATCGAGGCGTATAGTTCGGCCAGCCCATAGACGAGCAGCGGCTCATCCGGATTCGCCTGTAACGCTTCCATCAATTTTTTGACCGCGACTTCGTCAAGTCCTTGTGATTGATACAAATCAGCTAACAAGACGAGACTTCTCATGTGCGCCTCTTTGTCGCTCGCATCGATCGTTTCAAGGACGGCAATCGCTTCTTCTTCCCGGTCGCTGTCGAGATACGCTTCAGCGAGCGACAGCGCCACGTGCGGGTTGCCCGCGTAGTCGACATACAGTGCTGCTAGTAAATTCACAGCCCGGTCGGCGAGGCCAAGTTCGAGATACAAGTCGGCAATCGCCAACCGATCTTCGTCCGAGCCTTCTGTCTCAAGCGCTTCAAGGTGCGCCAAGGCGTGCTCGGTCTCGCCTTTTTCGAGCATCTCGATTATATGGTTTAACACTGATTCGTCTAACATAATTAATTTCCTCCTACCACTTTCAGGTATTGCCGTTATTCTATCTCACGACCGAGCCGTTGTAAATCGTCACGAAAATGAGGGTAACTGATTTCAGAGGCTTCGATCCCGTCAATGATGACGGGTTCGTCGATCAGTAAAGCTGCCACTTGTAGCATCATCGATAGACGATGGTCCGAATGCGAGGACACATGACCAGCCTGAAGCCGGCTCGGGAAAACGCTGAACCCGTCTTCGGTCTCGCGGATATCGACACCGAGCGCCGCGAGCTCGCTCGCGACCGTCTTGATCCGATCGGTCTCTTTCACACGCAGTTCACCCGCATCCTTTACGACTGACGGGCTCGACGCCTGCGACGCGACAAGAGCGAAGAGCGGGAGTTCATCAATTTGTCGTGGGATGGCCTCGCCTTCGAGCGTCACCCCTTGAAGTTCGCTCGTCGTCACCGTCACATCTCCGACCGTCTCTTCCCCGAGTGGTCGCAGCCGAGTGATTTCGACGTTCGCCCCCATGCGCTCAAGTGTTCGTAAAAAGCCGATTCTCGTCTCGTTCAAACAGACGTCGGTCGTCGTCACACGGCTGTTTGGGACGATGGCGGCCCCAGCCCAGAAGAAAGCAGCCGACGACGGGTCGGCTGGCACGTCGACCGTCGCCCCGTCGAGGTGACTTGGCGATAGCCGGATCGTCCGCACGCCATCTTCGTTCGTGATCTCGACGCGTCCACCAAACAGTGGCAACATCCGTTCCGTATGGTCGCGTGACAGCATCGGTTCACGGACAATCGTCGTCCCGTCAGCGCGAAGACCGGCCAATAGGACAGCCGACTTCACTTGCGCGCTCGCGACCGGTAACGTGTAATCGATCCCGCTCAAGCGCCGACCCTTGATCCGAACAGGCGCGAATTCGCCGTCGATGTCGGCCCCCATCTGTCGAAGCGGTTCGGTGATGCGACGCATCGGCCGTTTCGAGAGCGAGTCGTCTCCGACGAGCGTGAACTCACCCGAGTACCCGGAGACGAGACCAGAGAGCAGGCGCATCGTCGTCCCCGAATTCCCGCAGTCAAGCGTGGCCGGAACGACTGACGCGACGCCTTCGATCCGGAGCCGCTCGTCGAGTTCTTCGACGCTTGCCCCGAGACTACGGACCGCATCGATCGTCGAACGGCAATCTGCCCCAAGGAGCGGATTCATGACGACCGTCTCCCCGCTCGCTATCGCACCGAATAAGATCGCGCGGTGCGTGATCGACTTATCACTCGGTACGCGAATCAATCCATTCAACCCCATCAGAACCACCCTTTCAACTGTATGTATGCTTCAGCAAGCCGCTCGGACGGCACCGCCTCAACGGTAGCCGCTTCACCGAGCAACACGAAACGGACTTGTCCATCCCGATTTTTCTTATCGAGCCCCATCACCGTCAAATACGTCTCGAACGGTTTCCATTCAACCGGGCTGACGCGGCGCGCCCGCATCCAAGCGGCGAGCTTACTGGCCCGATCCGTATCCCCTCCGACGAGAAAGGCGTATACCATGCCGTACAGCACCGCCTCCCCGTGCGACAGCCGATACCGTTCGACCGACTCTAAAGCGTGCCCGAACGTATGACCAAAATTGAGCCACGCCCGGACACCGTGTTCCCGTTCGTCTGCCTCGACGACGACACGTTTCACTTCAATCCCGCGCGCAAGCCACATTTCCCAGTCTAGCGCACCACCGGACAACGCCTGAAACAGTTCGTCCTCGAATGAAGCAGCGAGGACGTAACGTGACAAGTAAGCATGTTTAATCAACTCACCGAGCCCGCTCAAGACGTCACGATTGCTCAGCGTCTCGAGACGGGACACGTTATAATGCACACCGATCGGTTGATAAAACGCACCGATCGCATTTTTAGACAACGGGTGGTTGACGGCGACTTTGCCGCCGATCGCTGAATCATGGGCGAGCACCGTCGTCGGTACTTGGATGTAACGGACCCCTCGCATATACACACTCGCGAGAAAACCGGCCAAATCCCCAATCATGCCCCCGCCAAAAGCGACGACGAGCGTGTCGCGGTCACAACGTGCGGTCAACCCGTCTGTCACGAGTTTTTCAACGGTCTCGAGTGATTTCGAGCCGTCACCCGGCGTGACGACCGACCAAACGATCTGCGGATGGATGCCGGCTAGGCGTTGTTTGAACACCTTACCGTGTAGCGCATCCACCGTCCGGTCTGTAATGACCCATACCGTCGAGCAGGCCGTGAAATAATCCACGCGGTCCAACCAGGCGTCGCTGTGCTCAATCGACACGTCATAAGGGACTGATGCGTCAACATGAATCGTCACCACGACCGGATTTCCTCACGATACGACTCGACCCGCGACTGAATTCGTTTGACGGTGTCGTGTCCGAACGTCTCACACAACTCACGCGCGAGTTCGAACGCGACGACCGCCTCGACGACGAGTGACGCAGCCGGGACGGCACAAGCGTCACTTCGTTCGATTTGAGCGAGGAACGGCTGTTTCGTATCGATATCGACCGATTGCAGCGGTTTGTAGAGCGTCGGAATCGGCTTCATCACGGCACTGCAGACGATCGGCATCCCGGTCGTCATCCCTCCTTCAAAACCGCCTAAATGGTTGCTCAGTCTCGTATACCCGGACTCGTCATAGGCGATCGGGTCCATCACTTCCGATCCTGGACGATACGCCATGTCAAATCCATCGCCAAAGGCAACCCCTTTGATGGCGTTGACGCTCATGACGGCGCGGGCGATGGCCGCATCGAGCTTGCGATCATATTGAACGTAAGAACCTAACCCTGGGATGACGCCATGCACTTCGGTGCAGACGACGCCACCGAGCGAATCCCCGGCCGCTTTCGCTTCATCAATCAAACGCATCATCGCTTCACCGGACGTTTCGTCAGTCGTGCGTACAGGTGACGCTTCGATGACGGTCCGAAGTTCTTCGAGTGCTGCGTAGTGCTTCGGCGCGGACTCGATGCCGCCGATCACTTTCACATAGCTGACGAGCGACATGCCGACTGCGTCGAGCAACTGCTTGCTGAGCGCACCGACAGCGACGCGGGCCGCCGTCTCCCGGGCACTCGAACGTTCGAGCACGTCCCGAAGGTCTCGGTGGTCATACTTGAGACCGCCGACAAGGTCAGCATGTCCCGGACGAGGCCGCACGACCCGGCGCTTGATTTCAAACTCGTCGTCGACCGGCTCTGCCTGCATGACGTTCCGCCAATGCGCATGGTCTTTGTTTTCAATCCAAAACGAAACAGGGGCTCCGGTCGTCATCCCATGACGAACCCCAGCCCTCACCTCGATTTTGTCTGATTCAATTTGCATTCGGCGTCCACGGCCGTAGCCCGACTGACGTTTCGCTAACTCGCTGTTGATTGCCTCGACGTCGACGCTTAAGCCGGCCGGGACTCCTTCGATGATGACGGTCAATCCCGGTCCGTGTGACTCTCCCGCTGTCAAATAACGCATATGCGCCACCTCACTCCTCAAATTTTTCGTAGAAGAAACTTTGTTTCATCTTGTATCCGTAACGCTTCGGCTGGAAGATTTGTTCAGTCCCTCCGACGAAGAGGACCCCGCCCGGACGAAGCGAGCGGTGGAACGACTTGTACACTTTCTCTTTCGCCTCTTCCGTAAAGTAAATCAAAACGTTTCTACAGACGATCAAGTCAAAGTTACGTTCGTAGACGTCAGCGAGCAAGTTATGCTTTTTGAACGTCACGAGTTTTTTAATCTCGTCCGAGACAAAATAGTCGTCATCTCGACGGGTGAAATAACGATCTCGAAACTCAGGCGGCAAATCGACGAGCGCCCGTTCATGATACTTGCCTTGTTTCGCTTTTTCGATCACCAAGTCATCTAGGTCAGTTGCTGTGATCGTGAACTGGGCGGGTGACAAATGCTTCGACAATAACATCGCAAGTGAATACGGTTCTTCTCCCGTCGAACAAGCCGCGCTCCAGACCCGGAGTTTCCCTTGGCTTCTGCGAATGAGCTCAGGCAACACGTCCGTCTCGAGCTGTTGCCAGCGGACCGGGTTTCGATAAAACTCGCTGACGTTGATCGTCATCCGGTCTAAAAATTCGTCGTACAAACCTCGGTCTGACTCCATCGCTTTAAAATACTCGATAAATGTGGCGTAGCCCTTCTTCTCGCGGAGCGCGACCATTCGTCTTTTCATTTGTGCTTCTTTGTATAAATTCAAGTCGATTCCAGACTTTAAATAAAACTTTTTTACGAAGATCGCATAATCATTTATCACCAGTTCTAACCTCAATTCTTTCTCTTATCCTAGATCAGGTCGTGCCCGAACATACGAAAGCGCTTTAATGCAAATAGAAAAAGGGACAGGAGGCCCCCGTCCCTTTTATCGTCATCAAACGTGTGATGTTTCAGTGGCGAACCAGAGCGATAATTCTCTCTCGGCACTTTCCACGCTGTCTGAACCATGGATGACGTTTTGTGACATTGTCGAGGCCAGGTCGCCACGAATCGTTCCCGGTTGCGCATCGAGTGGGTTCGTCTTGCCAATCATCAACCGAGACACGGCGACGACGTTTTCGCCTTCCCACTCCATCGCGACGACCGGACCTGACGTCAAAAAGGCGACGAGCTCTCCAAAGAACGGTTTTTCCTTATGTTCCGCATAGTGTGATTCTGCAACCTCAACTGACGGCGTCAGCATTTCGAGACGGTTCAACGTGTACCCCTTTTGCTCAAAACGTGTGATAATTTCCCCAATCAAACCACGTTTCACCCCGTCAGGTTTTACCATTAAAAATGTCTTTTCCATACCCCTAGTCCCCCTAAATCAATGTGTGTACCATGTACTTTATCAGTTTACACGGTCACCTTCATTTTTGAAAGGGGTTACAAGGCGTGAATCACCATTTTCGCTTGCCGATATATTCGGCAATCTCAATCAACGACCGTTTGTCCTGAATGTCCGGCAGTGAATCGAGACGCTGAATCGCCCGGCTCACGTAACGATCGATCGTGCGTTGACTTCGCTCAAGCGTCCCGTTCCGTTGCACTTCGCGGACGAGCGTCCGGGTCATCTCATCGTTCGAGGCGTTCGTGACTTGCTGTAACCGCTCATAAAACACAGGATCTTCTGATGAATAGAAGAGCGGCAATGTTTTATGCCCATGCTTCAAATCCTCACCGACGGGCTTACCGAGTTGAAAACTCTTCGCCGTGAAGTCGAGCAAATCATCCGTCATCTGAAACGCCATCCCGATATCGTAGCCGAACAACCGAAGTTGTTTGACGACGTCAGGTGACGCCCCGGAGACGACGGCCCCGGCCGCGCAACTCGTCTCGATCAAGAGTGCCGTCTTCCGGGCGATCCGGTCCAAGTACCGCTTCGGGGATTGCGCCCAGTCATATTGGTCTTGAATTTGATTGATCTCGCCGATACAGATCAGTTCCATCGTCTCCGCCATGATTTGCATCACTTCCGGGGAATCGACTTCGGACACGAGCCGAATCGCTTCCCCGAACAACGTATTACCGGTATACATGGCGACGCTCTCGTTATAACGTTCCATCACGGTCGGTTTTCCGCGGCGCAGCGTCGCGTCATCAATCACATCATCGTGAACGAGCGACGCCATATGAATCAGCTCGAGGCTGGCCGCAACTTTCGTCAGACGAATATCATTCCCAGTCCCAAATCCGGCACTGAGCAATACGAACGCCGGACGGATCCGCTTCCCCCCGGCATCTAGCAATTGTTTCGATGCGGCTTCGATCACCGGATGTTCCGTGTGGACCCGCGTCGACAAAAACCGATCAATCTGTTCGATTTCTCGGTTCATGTGGCGATAAAGTCGCTTTAAAGACATCGTTCACCACTTCTTTCCTAGGTGCATGGCGCACGCACCACCGGAAAACGCCTTGACTTCGACTTGCTCGAACCCGGCTTCTTCAAACATGCGCTTTAACGTCAACCGGTCGGGGAACTGATCCGTCGATTCTTGCAGCCACTTGTATTGATCATACGACCCGGCAAACACTTTGCCGAATAGCGGCATGACTGAACCAAAGTAAAATTTATAGAGCCCGCTGAATAGTGGTGCCGTCGGTTGGCTCGTCTCGAGACAGACCACGGTCCCGCCCGGTTTTAAGACGCGGTGCATCTCCCGGAGGACCGTCATATAATCAGGTACGTTCCGAAGGCCAAATCCGATCGTCACATAGTCGAATGAATGATCTCCGAACGGCAACTCCATCGCGTTCCCGTGAATGAGTTCGATCATCGGATAATCAGCCACTTTCTCGTGTCCGACAGCAAGCATATTTTCAGAAAAATCGAGTCCTTTGACGACCCCGGTGTTTCCGGCCGCCTCGGCGAGTTGAATCGTCCAATCGGCCGTCCCGCAGCAAACGTCCAAACATTTCGCGCCCGGGAACACTTGCATGCGCCGCATTGTCGCTCTGCGCCACCATTTATGCAGACGGAAACTGATGATCGAGTTCATCGTATCGTAGCTTGGCGAGATCGTTTGAAATACTTCATATACTTTTTGCTCTTTCTCTTTCGGTTGCAACACGTAACACCCTTTCCGTTCTAAGCGACAGCATGCTCGAGTAGTGTCGATAGCTGTTCTCTTTTTTCTTGGCGCAGTTCTGTTGCCTTCTGTCCGATGATTTCTTTCCCGTACGATGTCAAATAAGATTGACCTAGCAGTTCGGAAAACGTTTTGATTAATCCGAAGTTCGCTTCCATCCACGTCACAACAGCGACGTCCGTCCCCAAGGCGAGTGTGCACTTCGCGCCATTCACAAGCTGCACGGTTCGACCGAAACGGTTGCTATAGTCCGCTGGAAACATCGCCAATATTTTATAAAATTGAGCCGAGGCGTAATCTCCGGCGAGCACTTTAAGTTGCCGTTCAAGGGACCCGTTCGGGCACTCCTTCACTTGATCGTGCAGCTCGAGTGCTTGATGGGCAAAATAAGTCGCAAGCACGAGCTGTCGATGTTGATGCGATTCGAGTTCAATCATGTCGATCATCCAACGAAGTAAAGGCATGTCGACTGCGGGTACAATCTCGTGTCTCGTCAAATACGGATGAGTCATACGTTGTTCGATTTGACGAGCAAGGTCGGTGACAACGCTTTCGTTTGTCAACTGTTCCATGCTATCCCCCCTCGTCCTCTTCGTTGTCATTCTGACATAGTATAGCACATTTTTGTCACATTCACGCCATGTGAACTTGCTTTCAACTACAAAAAAAGCCGCCTCTCGGCGACTTATGTATTGCTCATTATTTGACCGCATCTTTAAGCGCTTTACCTGCTTTGAAGGCAGGAACTTTGCTTGCAGGGATTTCGATATCTTCTTTCGTACGTGGGTTGCGACCTTTACGGGCAGCACGTTCACGAACTTCAAAAGTACCAAAACCGATCAATTGAATTTTCTCACCGCTTTGGAGTGCTTCAGTGATTGATTCAAACGTTGCTTCTACGATTTTCGTTGCGTCTTTTTTAGACACATCTGCTTTCTCGACAACTGCGTTGATCAATTCAGTTTTGTTCATCACGATTCACCTCCTCTCACAGAGAGTTTACGGGATTAATCATATCGTACAAACGTTGATATGACAACATTTTTTAAGCGAAAAGGTCAGAAGCGGACACCTTGCTCGACTCAATTGTTTAAAAACTCGACCTCACCTTGATCATTAATCGTATACCCTTGCGAATAAGCCGGGGCGAACGGTGCGTCATCGTAGAGCAAATAACGAATATCCTCTCCTACTTTCGGCTCTGCATCCGTATTCTCAAGCGCGGCTTCGATGTCAGCCCGGTAATCGACGAACAATTGACCAGTCCCATCCACATAGATCGGCAACTCGTTTTCTGTGTATGGGCTCGGGATGAACGGTTCTTCGGAGACGAAAACGAGGTCGTAATCGATCGTAAACTGATTCTTGCCGAGCGATCCTTTGAACGGATATTTCCCTTCTTTGACTCGGAACGAGTTGATATTCGTCTGCAGTTGTTGGAGGCGCTCGGTCACCCGCAAGTCAATCAGTTTGACCGTCGGCTCTGTCTCGGCGTCGACAAGGACGTATAAGAACAAGCCGCCCCCTTCGAAGCTGTTTGCCGGCGGGTCTGCCAAATAACCAGGGACGAGGCGGCTAAACTCGATCGGGTAACGTTCCATCAGCGGCGTCTCGGCCGGCTTTGTTTTGATCGGTAAGACACCGGTCGTCTCTTTGAACGAATCGACCGCCGTCTGGACCGATTGCAACTGGTCCTCATACGGCACGTTGTCGACTCGGTTTGTTTCCGGGAACATGCAGCCGGCGAGCAGCGTCGCCGCTGCCAAACTGACGACTAAAAACATTCGTTTCACGGTTTACCCTCCTGTCGGTCCAGAAGCGACCACATAAATCATAATGATCGTTCCGAATAGAAAAATCACGAATGCGACGACTCGAATGAGCACCGCAAACCAGCCTGAAAGTTTCGTGTGGCTGACTGCCACCATGAGCGCAGCGACGGCAAATGCCCCAATCCCCGCAAATGAAATCCACATCTTGATGAGTGACGGTGTCACGTCTATCCCCTCGACTTTCTCTATAAATCTTACTCCGTAATTTAGTGTAGCAAAAAAAACAAAGGAACTGAACGAAAACGTCAGTTCCTTTGTTCTTCATCGCCCTCAAAATGGAAAACTTCTTCCATTTCATGTTTTTGCGGGCGTCTCATCAACTTTTTCACTTCATCGTGCGGACTTTTTCCTTCGAACAGCACGTTGTAGAGCGCTTCCGTGATCGGCATGTCGACGCCGGCTTCGCGGGCAAGTGTATGCGCCGCTTCACAGGCACGCACACCTTCGACGACCATACCCATCTGATCGAGTACGTCTTCAAGCTTCTCTCCACGTCCGATGGCGTTACCAGCTCGCCAGTTTCGGCTGTGCTGTGACGTCGCGGTCACGATCAGATCACCGATCCCGGTCAAGCCCGAGAACGATGCCGGGTTGGCGCCGAGTTTGACACCGAGCCGGGCGATCTCGACGATGCCACGCGTCATGAGGGCAGCTTTCGCATTGTCGCCGTATCCGAGCCCGTCCGTCATCCCGGCGGCGAGGGCGATAATGTTTTTAAGCGCGCCCCCGTATTCCGCTCCGATGACGTCAGAGTTCAAATAGACTCGGAACTGATCGTTTGTGAGCAGTTCTTGAATCTCATCAGCGACAAATAAATCCTCACACGCGATCGTGATCGTCGTCGGTTTGCGGACGGCCACTTCCTCGGCGTGGGTCGGGCCCGTCAAAACACCGATGGCTCGACGTTTTGACGGATCGATCTCTTCAGCGATGATCTCAGACAACCGCTTATGCGTCTTCGGTTCGATCCCTTTTGCGGCATGAACGATCGTGACCGGTTCCGTGAGCAGATCGTTCACTTCACGGGAAACCGGACGAATCGCCGAGCTCGGGACGACGAGGAAAATAATCGAGCGACCGAGAACCGCCTCTTTCAAATCGGTCGTTGCCCGGATCGACGCCGGAAGCGGCACATCTTTCAAGTAAGTCGAATTCGTATGCGACGTGTTGATCTCATGGACGTGATCTTCCTCACGTCCGTAGAGCATGACGTCGTGTCCATTGTCAGCGAGGACGAGCGATAATGCCGTTCCCCAGCTTCCTGCACCAATGACAGCTACTTTTGCCATATGAGGCACCCCCATTACTAGTTTTTCTGACGAGCCACGATGTGAATCGGTGTACCAGTAAAGTCAAACGCGCGGCGAATCTGGTTATCTAGATAACGTTTGTACGAGAAGTGAAGCAACTCGGGATCGTTGACGAACAACACGAACGTCGGTGGCTCGATCGCCACTTGCGTCGCATAGTTGATCTTGAGTCGTTGTCCTTTGTCCGTTGGTGTCGGGTTCATCGCGACCGCGTCGACGATGACATCGTTCAACACGCTCGTCGAAATACGCTGACGGTGTGATTCGGCAACTTGATTGATGACAGGCAGAAGCGTCTGCAACCGTTTCGACGTGAGTGCCGATAAGAATACGATTGGCGCATAGTCGAGGAACAGGAATTCCTTGCGGATCTTCTCTTCCATCTTCTTCATCGTCTTGTCGTCTTTCTCGACAGCGTCCCATTTGTTGACGACGAGCACGATCGCTTTCCCTGCTTCGTGGGCAAGTCCTGCGACGCGTTTGTCTTGCTCGATGATGCCTTCTTCACCGTCGATGACGACAAGGACGACGTTCGAGCGTTCAATCGCCTTTTGGGCACGCATGACACTATAACGTTCTGTCGATTCATATACTTTGCCGCGCTTACGCATACCGGCCGTGTCGATGATGACGTACTCTTGGCCGTCACGTGTGAACGGTGTATCGATCGCATCGCGCGTCGTTCCGGCGATCGCCGAGACGATGACACGCTCTTCACCGAGAATCGCGTTCGTCAAACTCGATTTCCCGACGTTCGGGCGACCGATGAGCGAGAACTGAATGACATCTTCGTTGTATTCGTAATCGTCTTTGTCCGGCGCGAGTTCGAGGACACGATCTAACAGATCGCCAAGACCGAGCCCGTGTGTTCCCGAGATCGGGAACGGGTCGCCAAACCCGAGCGAGTAGAACTCATACATGAGCTCACGCATCTCGAAGTTATCGACTTTGTTGACGGCTAGCACGATCGGCTTGTTCGAACGGAACAACAAGTTCGCGACTTCTTCATCCGCTGCCGTGATCCCTTCACGACCGTTTACCATGAAGACGATGACGTCCGCCTCATCGATTGCGAGTTCGGCTTGATGACGCATCTGAACGAGAAGCGGCTCATCGCCGACCTCGATCCCGCCTGTGTCGATCAAATGAAACTTTCGGTTCAACCACTCACCCGTACCGTAAATACGGTCGCGTGTAACTCCCGGTTTGTCATCGACGATCGATACGCGATCACCGATGATCCGGTTGAAAATCGTGGATTTCCCAATATTCGGGCGGCCTACGATGGCCACTGCTGGAATTCCCATATAAACACCTCTTTAACTTTCATTCAAAAAATTATCGTTCTTATTTGCAACTGTACAATTATAGCACAGTCGAATATTAGTGACTATACAAAAAGAAGCGGGAGTATGACTCCCGCTTGAAGGACCGTCTTATTTAGAATCGTCCGAGGCGTTTTCACCTGTCAGTTCAGATACAGAGAATCCGCCTTGATCGCTATATTCGTCAAGCAGCGACTGCTCTTCATCATCGCGTGAACCGTCTTCTGATTCGAGTGCACGCATCGACAATGAGATTTTCTTCTCATCGAGATGGACGTCGAGCACTTTCACTTTCACTTCTTGTCCTTCAGACAAGACTTCAGATGGCGTCGCGATGTGTCGGTTCGCAATCTGAGAAATATGGAGCAACCCTTCGACTTGCGGCGCGACTTCGACGAACGCACCAAACGTGACGATGCGTTTGACTTTCCCCGCGATCACGTCCCCAGGTTGAATCTTGCCTTCAACCGATTCCCACGGTCCCGGTTGCGTCTCTTTGATCGACAATTTCACTTTTTCATTGTCGAGGTCAAGACCAAGTACTTTCACTTTCACTTTGTCACCTTCTGTGACGACATCACTCGGTTTTTCAACACGACTATGAGCCATCTCAGAAATATGGACGAGACCGTCGACGCCGCCGATATCGACGAACGCACCAAAGTCAGTTAGACGTTGGACGGTTCCTTCGATAATTTGACCGACTTCGAGCGATTCAAGCGTTTCCGCCTTCTTCGCACTCATCTCTGCCTCTGCCACTGCTTTATGCGACAAGATGACGCGGTTTTTTTCACGATCCATCTCGACGACTTTAACTGTAATCGGCTTGTGCAAGTATGATGAGAAATCTTCGACGAAGTGGTTTTCTACGAGTGAAGCCGGGATAAAGCCGCGGATGCCGATATCGACGACAAGACCACCTTTGACCTTATCTTTCACCATGACTTCAAATACTTCGCCCGATTCGAATTTTTCAACGATTTGATCCCAAGCTGCCTCGGCATCTACGTCTTTCTTCGATACGACAACCTCTTCATCCGTGACCTTTTTCACTTTGACACGGATTTCGTCGTTGACATGGAGTGATTCGTTTAAATCGTCTAAATGCATGCTTGATACTTCGCTGATTGGCAAAATCGCCTCGGTTTTGTAACCGATATCAATTAACGCTTGCTTGTCCTCGATTTTGACGACGATACCGGTCACGATTTGACCTCGATTAATTTCAAAATCAGGCATATCTTTCATTTCTTCGACCATTCCAACACTACCCCCTCACGATGAGTACAAAAAGGAGCGCCCTAAGGCGCTTAACACCTAGTATAAACTTCTTATAATTCGACAGATTTGTCAAGGTGTTATCAGGTTTGTTCCTCTCATTGCAACAGATTAAACCTGAAATTAGCGAACGTTCTGTGAATGGGTCATGTACAGTTCGGCGATTGTCGCCATGATCAAATCGGCGGCGTCTTGGGCACTCGCTTTGTCCGCTTTCAGTTGCGAGAAGTCGACCGGTTTGCCGATGACGACCTTCAACTTCGAACGGAACTTGTATTTACCGATGATCGCGATCGGAAGGACGGCAGCGTTTGAACGGAGGGCGAAAAAACCGACACCAGCCTGCGCCTTACCGAGCGATCCGTCTTTCGAACGGGTCCCTTCCGGAAAGATCGAGATGACCTCGTCCTCTTTCAACTTCTGAAGAACAGTACGTAGCGCTTGACGGTCTCCTTCCCCGCGTGACACCGGGATTTGCCCGGAGCGTGTCAAAATCCGTTTTAAAACCGGGACATCGAACAGCTCTTTTTTTGCAAAAAAACGAATTGGCCGTTGCTTCGGCACGGCACTGGCCAACAAGACGGGGTCCCAGTTCGACTGGTGGTTCGAACAGACGATGATCGAGCCGTCCTCAGGTACATTCTCACGACCGACATACTCGACGCGGAAGCTGAGCAGACGCATGATTCGAACGACGCCGACCGTTAACCGATACATCCCGAACGGGCCGTTATTGAGCGGCTTCATCGTCCGACCACCTGTTCCATGAGCTGTTCAACAGCCGTGACGACACCATCGATCGACAAATGGGTCGTGTCGAGGAAGTGGGCGTCATCCGCTTGACGGAGTGGAGCGACGACGCGCTCCGAGTCCCGCTTATCACGCAAGGCGATCTCTTGTTTCAATTGTTCGAAATCGCTCGGAAGACCTTTTGACACGTTCTCCTCGTGGCGACGACGGGCACGTTCCTCGACGGTCGCGGTCATGAACACTTTCAAGTCTGCCTCAGGCAATACGTGCGTCCCGATGTCGCGGCCGTCCATGACGATGCCGCCGTCCCGAGCCAAGTCACGTTGTAAATCCATAAGTGCGTCCCGGACCTCAGGCTGCCTTGCGACGAAACTGACGTTGTTCGTCACTTCACTCGTCCGAATGACTTCGGTCACTTCCTCGTCGCCGTCAAACACGCGTTGCCCGCTCTCGCTCGGGACGAGACGTAACTCCATCTTGCCGATCATCTCAGCGAGGGCAGGGCCGTCTTCTAATCCGACGTGTTGCTCGAGCGCGCGATATGTGACAGCACGGTAGATTGCCCCGGTATCGATGTACACGTAACCTAACTTTTTAGCGAGCGTTTTAGCGATCGTGCTCTTGCCGGCTCCTGCCGGCCCATCTAATGCGATTTGTAGCGGTTTAGTCATAAAAATTGGGTATCGGCTCATTCCGATACCCACCTCCTCTCGGTCGTTTGTTCCGAGAACATCATACCAGTTTTTTAACGTGAAGAAAATACGGAGCCGGTCCGTTTTCTGGCTTCGAGCTGGGCCCGGAAACAATAACGTAAAATCGTCTCCTGGTCACGAGGCGTCAAGTCCTCAAAACAAAGTGACAGCTCGTGCTTTACGGCCTGCTCTTGAACCCGGACGAGACGGCTCTTGACGCGGAACGTCTGGGGCGTCCCTCGCTCGTCCTCGATGCGGAATACGACGATGACCGACTCATCGACGTCGACCGGCGAACGGTTCGCCACGACACGCATCCCGCCGGCCGACACGTCAAGTGACGTCGTCTCGAATGACGGAAACGCTTCGCCGTCTGCCGCGAGCACCGTCACGTTGATCATCTCCGGCACGCGCAAGTACTCGCGACGTTGGACCCGCTTGATTTTTTTCTCATCCGGCAAGTTAAACGCATAGCGAAGCGTCAGCTGGGCGTCACTGATCCGTTTCG
Source organism: Exiguobacterium sp. SH5S13 (assembly GCF_004337085.1). Classification (NCBI taxonomy): domain Bacteria; kingdom Bacillati; phylum Bacillota; class Bacilli; order Caryophanales; genus Exiguobacterium; species Exiguobacterium sp. SH5S13. Next base: position 37,177 of record NZ_SJUS01000001.1, read on the forward strand.
TGACGACTGAATCGAAAGCGTACAGTTGATCTTCGCCTTTGAAAAAGTACAATCGCATCGGTTCATCCTCATGCAAAAAAAACGTCTTTAACGTCGCAATCTCGCTCGGAGATTCGATCCAGACGACACCACCGTTAATGGCAGCGATTTTCGTCTTCCCTTCGTTTCTCCCTTCAACTTCAACTCGTAACTCTTGACCAACTTTTAACATGAACCCGTTCCCCTTTTATCTATTTGTATTGACGACGATTTGATCGATTTGCAGTGCGGACGAGCAAGAGCGCGACCATCCATAGAATGACGATATAGAGGACGGCCGGCATCTTATCCGTCGATTCAACGAGTAAGATATAGTCAAACATTCCGTGCAGCAACGTTGCCGACATGACAGCGGTGAACAGCCAAAACCGTTCATGCGCGGAGTGTTTGGCCCGACCGAGACAAAAGCCCATCGCCACGGCGAAGAGCGCATGGCCGCTCACCGGCAAGACGGCTCGCCAAATCGCAATCTCGAGTGAGTCATAAACCCACAAGTATAGAAAATTCTCCAACGTGGCAAAGCCGAGTGAACAGGCGACCGCATAGAGAATCCCGTCGTAGTAATCATCAAAAACTTTATGTATGTATATTGTATAATAGATCATGAACCATTTAAAAAATTCTTCTAATAGAGCGGTGGCGACGAACGCTTGCCAAAACGGGCCGACAAGGACCCCTTCTTCCACAAACGCATATTGGACGAACATGATCGGAAAGACAAGAATGGCACCGGCGACAAACGAACGAATCACATAGCCGAGCGGTTCCGCTTCCAACTCATGCCGTAAATAGAAGTAGGAAAGAAGGGCGAATCCTGGCGCAACCGCAGACAAGGCGATTGCAATCATGATGCATCTCTCCTTTCTATCGTTAAGCATACACTGAATAAGCCGAAAGAAAAAGTAGCTAACGCCTAGAAAATGGAAGAAAAGGACAAAAAAAGTTGGAGGTCGACTATGAATCATCTATTACTCATCCATACCGGCGGCACGATCGCGATGTCGCAGACCGGTTCGGGCCACGTCTCACCAAGTGAGGTCAATCCGATTGACGCGACGTTGCCGAAAGCGACCGACATCGCAAAAATTACGACGAAGCACTTCTCAAACATTCCGTCTCCTCATATGACGCCCGAGAAGATGCTCGAGCTCGCCCAGTTCATCGCGCAGCAGTTGACGCAAGACACGTACGACGGCGTCGTCATCACCCACGGGACTGACACGCTCGAGGAGACGGCGTACTTCCTGCAGATCACGCTCGGTGCCCCCGTGCCGATCGTCTTGACGGGAGCGATGCGCTCGTCGAACGAGATCGGATCGGACGGCGAGTTCAATCTTATAACGGCGCTCCGGGTCGCAAGGAGCGAAGCCGCACGTGGCAAAGGGGTGCTCGTCGTCTTCAACGGCGAGATCCACTCGGCGTTCAACGTCACGAAGACGCACACCTCTTCCGTCGACACGTTCAAATCGGTCCACTTCGGAAACGTCGGGATGGTGACGAAGGACCACGTCCTCATCTACAGCCAACCGACAACGAGACAGCCGAAGATGATTCCAGCGATCACGAAACGGGTCGCCGTGTTGAAAGTTGTCGCCGGCATGGAACCCGACTTGCTAGAAGCCGTGCTCGACCTCGGCTACGACGGGCTCGTCCTCGAAGTGCTCGGTCAAGGAAACGTTCCACCGTCAATCGTCCCGGCACTCGAACGACTCGTCGACCACATCCCGGTCGTCATCGTCAGCCGCTGTTTTAACGGTATCGTTCAAGACGTGTACGGGTATGAGGGCGGCGGTAAACAACTGAAAGAGATGGGTATCATCTTCTCGAACGGTCTCAATTCGCAAAAAGCACGGCTCCGTCTTCTCGTCGAGCTCGAATCAGGCTCGTCGCAACCGGTCATGGAACACAGCTTCAGCTTCCAGCAGTGACTTGCCATCTCAGCCTTCGTTCCATACAATGAGGGATGAGGTGATTTCATTGGACAAACACGCGATCATTGTCGGTGCCGGCCCGTGCGGCCTGTCGGCGGCAATCGAATTAGAACGGGTCGGTATCTCGTGCACAATCATCGAACGAGGCAACATCGTCGATGCGATTTACCGCTATCCGACCCATCAGACGTTTTTCTCATCAGCCACTTTGCTTGAAATCGGGGACATCCCATTCATCTGTAAAGACTTAAAACCACATCGCCAAGACGCGCTCGTCTATTATCGTGAAGTCGTGAGCCGGACCGGGCTTGTCGTCAAACCGTTCGAGACGGTCGAATCGGTCGACCGTCGTGCCGACAAATTCATCGTCCGGTCCCGTCACGACCGCCACGGCGTCACAGAACGCCTTGCCGACTTCGTCGTTCTCGCGACCGGGTATTACGGACGACCCCGCAAGTTAGACGTCCCGGGAGAAGAACTCCCGCACGTGACCCATTATTTCAAAGAAGCACATCCGTTTTATCGGCAACACGTCACCGTCATCGGCGGAAAGAACTCGGCGGTCGATGCGGCCATCGAACTCGAGAAAGCCGGGGCATACGTCACGGTGCTCTACCGCGGTGACGGCTATAGCCCATCGGTCAAACCGTGGGTACTACCCGCTTTCGACTCCCTCGTTCGTCATGAAAAAGTACGTCTTGAGCTCGAGGCCGAAATCATTCGCATCGAACAGGACCATGTCGTCTATCGACAACACGGCGAAGAGAAACGGGTCGCAACGGACCACGTCCTCGCCATGACCGGTTACTTGCCTGACCACGGGCTGTTCTCGGCAGCCGGTGTGCTCGTCGACGACGAGACCGGCGTCCCGCAGTTTGACGAGGCGACGTATGAGACGAACGTCGATAACCTGTTCATCGCCGGCGTCGTCGCGGCCGGAAACGATGCCAACAAAATCTTCATCGAAAACGGCCGTTTCCACGGCCAAGCGATCGCCGAAGCGCTTCGGGAGCGTATCGGTGTGACATCGTCATAAACTTGTTCAACTAAAATGAGGAAGGACCCGCAGCCGGGCCCTTCCTCATTTTGCGATGTTCATCGGCAAGTCGCTATCATACCCAGCCACGGAAGCGCGAGGCCTCCGCCATTTTACGGACACCGACCATATAGGCAGCGAGACGCATGTCGACTTTCCGGGCTGATGACGTGTTGTATACCGTATTGAACGAATGGACGAGCACTTTTTCAAGCTTCGTTTCGACTTCTTCTTCCGTCCAATAGTAGCCTTGGTTGTTTTGGACCCATTCGAAGTAAGAGACTGTCACGCCGCCGCTTGAAGCGAGAACGTCAGGGACGAGCAAGATGCCGCGTTCTGTCAAAATACGCGTCGCTTCGTTCGTCGTCGGTCCGTTCGCCGCCTCGACGATGATCGACGCTTTGATGTTATCGGCGTTATCTTCAGTGATCTGGTTCTCGATTGCGGCCGGGACTAAAATATCACAGTCGAGCTCGAGCATCTCTTTGTTCGAAATCGTGTTCTTGAACAGTGTCGAGATCGTCCCGAACGAGTCGCGTCGATCGAGCAAGTATGGGATGTCGAGTCCGTTCTCATCATGGATCGCGCCATATGCGTCACTTACAGCGATGACTTTCGCTCCCACATCGTGCATGAACTTCGATAAGAAGCTGCCGGCGTTACCAAATCCTTGGACGACGACGCGCGCGCCTTTCAACTCGATCCCCCGGCGAAGCGCTGCCTCCCGGATCATGATGGCGACACCTTTTGCCGTCGCCGTCTCGCGACCGTGTGAACCACCGAGTACGAGCGGCTTACCGGTGATGAAGCCCGGTGAGTTGAATTCATCGATACGGCTGTACTCATCCATCATCCATGCCATGATCTGCGAGTTCGTAAACACATCAGGCGCCGGGATATCTTTGGTCGGACCTACGATTTGGCTGATCGCCCGGACGTAGCCGCGGCTCAACCGTTCGATTTCACGGAAACTCATCTCACGCGGATCGCAAACGATGCCCCCTTTACCGCCACCGTAAGGAAGATCGACGATCCCAGCCTTCAAGCTCATCCATATCGACAGCGCCTTGACTTCTACTTCCGTCACGCTCGGGTGGAAGCGAATCCCACCTTTCGTCGGGCCGACGGCATCGTTATGTTGCGCCCGATAGCCAGTGAAGATCTTCGTCGAACCGTCGTCCATGCGGACAGGGATACGCACGGTCAACATCCGAAGCGGCTCTTTCAACAGCTCGTACATCTCTTCTGGATAACCGAGTTTCTCGAGCGCCTCGTGGACAACTTCCTGTGTCGATTCAAGGATGTTTTTTCGTTTTTGATGACCTTTTTCTTGATCCGTAATCATGAAGGTTTCCTCCCCTAAATTGTCAATTCTCCCCCAAGAATCAACCTCGTATTCGTTTAAAAGTATAGCCGATAAGCAAGCATTTTGAAAGGGTTTTACAAAAATAATGAAAGCGTTTTCCAAAAAGCGGAGAAGGGGAATCCCTTCTTATTTCTCTAAGGCGAGCGCGATGAAACGCTCTAGCAATTCACCGTAAGAAATACCGGCGACGTTCGCACTGTCCGGGAACAGACTGAGCGGCGTCATCCCCGGGAGCGTGTTCGTCTCGAGGATGTAGGCCAATCCTTGCTCCGACACTAAGAAGTCAGAGCGTGAATAGCCGCTGCAGCCAAGGGCACGGTGCGCCTCAATCGCGGCCGCTTGCACTTCTTTCGTCAACGCCTCCGGCAATTCCGCCGGACAGACGTGAATTGACCCGCCTTCCGAATACTTAGACTCGTAGTCGTAAAATTCATTCTTCGGGATGATCTCGATGACCGGGAGGGCGTGCTCGTTCCCACGGTTGCCGAGCACCGGAACGGTCAGCTCACGACCTTTGATGTACTGTTCGACCAACACGGCCGTATCACATTGGAACGCCTTATCGATGCCCGCGCGTAGCATCGACTCGTCGGTCGCAATCGTCAGTCCGTTCGAAGATCCCTCTTGCGCCGGTTTGACGACACAAGGAAACTCGCCGCCCCATTCAGCCACTTTCAAATCGAGGTCATCCCCTGCTTGGACGAGGACGTCACGGGCGACACGAATACCTGAAGCGGCGAAAATGATTTTCGCGCGTGCCTTGTCCATCGCGAGAGCCGAAGCCAAGACGCCCGACCCTGTATAAGGGAGCTGCGCCATCTCGAGGAGCGACTGGACGCGACCGTCTTCTCCATACTTGCCGTGCAGGGCACTGACGACGACGTCTGCTTGAAGCGTCAATAACTCTTCAGCCCGATCCGGGTGAAAATCGATAGCCACGACTTCATGACCCCGTGTCTCTAACGCTTCGATCATACCTTTACCACTCGTAAGCGACACTTCACGCTCACCCGATACTCCACCATATAAAACAGCGACTTTCATTATATCTCTCCTTCAGCTAACTTCTCAAAAATTCAAGTTTTATCATACCATGTGTCAGCTGAAAACAATAGAAACAGAATAGTAAAAAAGCCGTACTTACGCGAACGTATCGTACAGCTGTTTCACTGCTTGTTCAGTTTGGATGGTCTTCCCGTACTCCATCATGAGATACGGGCTGACGGTCGTCGTTTTGCCATATTCAGACAGGATGGCGGCGAGCCGCTCCTCGACTTGCGGTTTGAGAACTTCCACAAAATGTAAGTAGTAGCGGCCGTCATAATGATAGAGTGCCCCACCTTGGTCGGTATCTTGCATATGCGGAAACGCGCGAATCGACGCATTGATCACGTCTTCAATATCGTCAAACTGATAAATCAAATGGTGGATCACATCGATCGTCAACCGAATCTCGACTTGTTCTTGATCCGACTCCGCGACGACCGCATCGACTTTTTGAACATCGATGACGAGTCCATCGCGTGGAAACATCGTCACATTCAAGTCGACAGCACCTTGCGGCATGAACCCATATTCGGCCTCGGCCGTTTCAAGCAATTCCCGCCATAGTTCTTGACCGCTCTCTCCGACAATCGTATCGATGGCGATCCCTCGAATCGATAAGTCGCTCGCAGTCAAGTATACCCTCAAATGTTCTTTTGTCTGTTTTTCAAATCTCAAACGAAAACCTCCAAAGAAAAATCATTCTACTTAATAAGCTACTCCCGTTTTGTCGACCTGTCAAATGGTTGACAACCACTCGTTCCAAGCGTCAGGCGTATCTCCTAGAAACGCTCCTTCAAATTGCGACGCTTGTTGACTGACGGCGTATCCACCCGCACCGATGACGAGGTCCGGGTGCTCCGCTTGAATGTAACGCATCGCTTCTTGAAGATTGGCAATGTGCTCAGTCAACGTACACGAAAAGATTAAACATTTCGCATCGATATCATGGAGCGCTGTGCTCAAATCCTCTTTCGGGAACCCCGATCCGAGGAAAATGACGTCAAAGCCGTATTGTCTTAAATAGAGCGTCACGAACAAAAGGCCAATTTCATGCATCTCACCTGGGGCACAGACGCAAATGATCCGGGGCAAAAATGGATTCATCGGCATTTGAAGAGACAGCGTCGACAAGCGGGCTCGGAAAAAGGACGTCGCAAAGTGTTCGTGCGCGATCGTGATCGTCCCATTTTCCCAGCGTGTGCCGATATCCATCAGCAAAGGGCTAATGATATCTTTCGTCACTTTTTCAAAACTGAACGTGTTGAAGGCACGATTAATCAAATCGTGCGCTTTCCGTTCATCAAATTTGAGCAGCGCGTCCATTAATCCATCCTTCAATTCTTCGTCGTAGAGACGAGCAGGCTTTGGCTTCGGTGCCTCATGAAGTTGCTGAATCGCTTGCGAGACGGTCAACCCTTCGCGTTGTTTTTCAACGACCCATTTGATTTTTTCGACGTCTTGGTCGGAATACAATCGGTGACCTGAATCGGTCCGGCTCGGCTCGATAAACTGATAACGACGCTCCCAAGCCCGAATCGTCGTCGGGTTCACACCGGTCAATGACGCGACCGTCTTGATGGAGTACTTCGGCATAGCAGCCCTCCTCTCCTACAGGTTCTTCCCTTTCAGTATAGACCCATCATTTCAGCTTTACCTGTTTTATTGTGCAAATCTGTGAGAAACAGGTGTGACTTTTCCAATTCAAGTAAACCTCGCGAACATGTTGAAACAAAATAAAAAAATACGGCGTCTCCACCGTATCATCAGAAAAATAATGTATGACGTCCTATATATAAAAATGCGAGGATAATCGCAAACATCGTCAAAGTCAGCATCATAGCCAGCGGTCGTTTCAACCAATTATCATTTAATTTTTCTTTCCGCTCGTGCTCTTGCCGTTCCGACCGAGACGGCAACGTGTCCACGACTTTTTCACGAAGAGAATCTGCTTGGTTTCGATGTCGCAACGTGTGCCCTCCTTTACCTTTTTTATCATTTTACTATGATATCAATCAAAGGAAAAGATGCGCGCCAACCGATGTTTCCAATCTGTCACATTTTTAGACACAACTTGAACCGACGGCGGGAATGAAATCTCACCACAGACGTCACAGCAATCGGCTTGTTTGACCGGTTGCTCCGAGAAGTAATTCAGCAAGTAATCGCGCCGGCACTTCTTGATGAGCGCGTAGTCGATCATTTGGCCGAGCTGGCGGTACCGGGCCCGCTTTCTCTCTTTTACCCAATCGACCGCATCGGCAAGCGTGCGTTCGGCGAGCATTTGGTTTAGCAAGCCCCATACCGGATCTTCCTCGTTCATCTTCAACAGCCGCGGTAATTGCGACAAGCTCGTTCCGTTGTCCCGTTCTAGATAAGCCACGCGGATGTCTTTATCTTTCGGGTACTGTTGATCGATTAAAAACTGTTGGATCCGTTCATCCCCTTCGGCATACAGTAAGACGGCAAACGCCGGTTCGCCGTCCCGGCCGGCCCGGCCGATCTCTTGCATGTACGCCTCGAGCGTCGCCGGCAGTTGGAAATGGATGACAGAGCGCACGTTATCTTTGTTGACGCCCATCCCGAACGCACTCGTACATACCATGATCGCAACTTCATCGCGTAAAAATTGCGATTGAACGAGGCGCCGATCCTCGGTCGACATCCCGCCATGATAAAACAAGGCGTCATCGAGTTGAAGCGCGAGCGCTTCAGCTTCCCGTCGTGTCGCCGTATAGATGACGGCCGGTGTCGGCATTTCTCGAACGAGTTCGATCAGTCGCGGCATCTTTCGTTCCGTCTCGAGCCGTTCGACGATGAGACGGATCTCAGGTCGATTGGCCGAATGGACGAACTGGGACGGCGAGAATAAAGCTAATTTCTCGATAATATCCCGTTTCACGTTTTCCGGGGCCGTCGCCGTGACGGCCATGCATTGCGGGCTCCCGAGTTGCTTACGGAGCTCCCCGAGCCGTGCGTATTCCGGCCTGAATTCGTGACCCCATTGCGAGATACAGTGCGCTTCATCGATGACGAGCATTTGAATCGGAGTCCTTGCGAGCGCCCGGGTCACGTGCGGCACAGCGAGCTGTTCGGGAGATAGGTATAAGAACCGATAGCGCTTCAAATGATTCAGTATGTCTTGCTTCTCTTCTAACGTCTCCATCGACGTCAGTCTCGCCACGCCACGCTCGCCGCGCTCCCGAATATGGAGCATTTGGTCTTCGATCAACGACAAGAGCGGTGAGACGATAATCGTCAAGCCTTCATTCTTTAAATACGACGGGAGTTGGAACGTCAATGATTTCCCGGCACCCGTCGGCATGATCGCCAACACGTCCTGCCCTTCGGCGACCGCTTCGATGACGTCACGCTGTCCGGGACGAAACGTCTCGTGACCGAACACACGCTTCAACGTTTTTTCATACAAATGTCTCACCTCGTTTCAATCTCGCGAACACTAACCGAATTTGGAAGTAACTGAGATTGTCGGTTTTCTCGAAGATCGGCTTTAGCGCCCAGCTGTCTTCTTCCCGTAACCGTTCGACTTCGGCAATCGCGTCGGCTGGCACGAATTGATCGAGCGGGAAGTCGTCCAAATACATCGCCATCTCGACGACGTGGTCTTCGATCGTGCTCGTGCGCAGGCGCCTGATCGATTGTACTTGCGCGAACGCGCGACCGGCCGAAAACAAATCGAACGATTCACGCGCCGATAACGTCATCCGCTCATCCGACAATCCGTGGGCAAACCCTAGTATTTTGGCATCTCGCGGCACAGTCCGTAACAGCGCGTTCCATCCGGCCAAGAAATAAAGCCGTGCCGTCCGAGCATCGACGTCAAGGAGCGCCGCGATCTGTTCATACGTGTATCCCGTCTCGAACGCCCCGGTGAAACGATAGACGACTGCCGTCGCATATGGATCACCGACCGTTTCAAGCGCTGTTTCGAGTTCTTGATGAAACGAGGCGATCAGTTCTTTCCACTCTCGTTCCGTTCGCACGATTTGCTTGACCCACCGCTCGGCCATCCGATCGGCTTGAACCGGATAAAACGTGCGCTCGTGTTCGAGTGACATGAACGTCTGGATAAATAAACTGAGACGTTTCCATGTCATCGTCGTATAGTCCCGGTACTCGCCACCGAGCCGGTCAAACAACTGGCTGACCGCGTCCGGACTAGCGAGCATACTTCCGGCTTCGGTTAACGTGAACGTCGCCCGATTGAGCCAGCCTCTTTTCTCAAACGAGACTAACAGCTTCTCATAATCATATTTCGTATAAGGGAACAGTCCGAAAATCGGTTCAAGGTCATAAAAAAAAGCATCTTGGAGCGTCGTCGCCGAACGTTTTCCGTTTAAAACGTGAAACAGGCTACGTTCGCTGCGCTCCCCTTTTAAGCGTTGAATCGATAGGAGCAACACTCCGTCGGCTAAATGAACCATCCTTCCACCCTCTCTCATTATCACTATCCCTCCAAAACGTTATTCGTTTCCTCATTGAAATATTAGGGTATGTAGACTACAATTACTCATAGTCAGTAGAAAGTCATTTCTATGCAGAGAGACGAAATGTTTGGAGGGTTACAAATGGCAAAATTTACTATCGTTGACAAAGATACATGTATCGCATGTGGTGCTTGTGGAGCAGCTGCTCCCGACATCTTCGACTATGATGACGAAGGTCTCGCCTTCAACTTGATGGACGACAACACAGGCACAGTCGAAGTACCTGACGAACTGTCGGAAGATTTGATGGACGCGTTCGAAGGATGTCCGACCGACTCAATCAAAGTCGCTGATGAATCGTTCGATGGCGACGCACTCAAATACGAATAAGAGAGACATGTGTGTCAAGTTGACACACATGTCTTTTTTTAACGGGCCGCTCTTCTAAACCCGGCCGCCTCGGCCTCTCCTTCCGTACAGAACATTTCCTCCGGGTTCGTGCGTTCATAGCTCGCACCGCCCGGCACGTGATAAATTTTCTCGCCGTCCCGATTAATGTTCCCTTTAATGTCACACGCTTCGCTCGGCTCCGGTCGAGGTTTCGCCGGTCGCGCCGCTCCATGGTCGAAACCGTTGCCGGTCACGTAGTCCTCGATGCTCCAAATGCCGAGCAGCTCGCGCCGGGCAGCGCGTTCGACATCGCGGAACGCATCGATGTGCTGGGTGTTCGGGGCGTAAACGTACGCGACGCGTGCGAGACCGCGACGCAGCAGCTCTTCATTGAGCATCGCATCATCATACCATACGTAAGCGAGCGTCCGCTGATAGCGGTCGTAGCGCCCGACGTCGTACTCGAGGACGATCGTCTCACCTTCCGGTAACCAACGCGCGACGAACGCCTTCGCGTCCTCACCGAACGGTTGGACCGGCAACGTCGGATGACTCGTCTCAGGCGTGTCGACGAGCAGGAGTCGAACCGACTCGGTCGCACCGCTCTCAAACTCGACTTTAAGCGTATCGCCATCGATGACGCGGTCTAACGTGACCGTCTCCGTCTTGCCGATCGGCGCTCGGACTTTTGTCCCGACGTCCGCTGCCGGGTAATCCGACTCGAGTTCGACGAGCGATTCCGGCGGCTCGATTTGCTCGGCGAACCAGTCATCGACCGAGCAACCGGCTAACGAAACGCTCAGCACGAGAACGAGCAGTAGTTGCCACCATTGTTTCAATTGTCTCACCTCTACACCAGTATAACAAAAAAGGTTGTTTGACTTAAGCGTCAAACAACCTTGGCAAAACGAGACATATGTCCTTTCCCTCGTCAGCGCTTCCCTTTAATATACGGGATACCAACTGATCTCGGAGCGTCCGCTCGTCCGACGACACCTGCTAGGGCGAGGATCGTCAACGCGTACGGCGCGATCAAGAGCAATACTTGCGGTACGTTATTGATGACCGGCAAGTTACTGCCGATGATCGATAGCGCTTGGGCGAACCCGAAGAATAGACCAGCGCCCAGGGCACCGAGCGGGTTCCATTTTCCGAAGATCATCGCGGCAATGGCGAGGAAGCCTTGTCCGACGATCGTCGTCCCACTGAAGTTGGTCGTAACCGTGACGGCATAGACCGCACCAGCCAAACCACCGAACGCACCTGAGAGCATGACGCCCATGAAGCGCATCTTCGTGACGTTGATTCCCATCGTGTCCGCCGCCATCGGATGTTCACCGACTGAACGAAGACGAAGACCGAACGGCGTCTTAAAGATGACGAACCAGACGACGAACGCGAGGATGATCGCGATGAACGACGTGTATTGGACGTTGATGAAGAACATGCGGAGCACCGGGATGTCTGACAGAATCGGCACGTTCTCTTTGGCGATCCGATACTCGATGAAATCGGTCTGTCCTTTATTGTAAAGAACCCGAACGACGAAGATGGCGAGCCCGACGGCGAGCATGTTGATCGCGACACCGAGAACGGTTTGGTCAGCCCGCCAGAGGATGGCAGGAACGGCCAAGAACAGCGAGAACAGCGCGCCGACGACCATGGCGATCAACAGTGAGAGCCACGGGCTGAGCCCGCCAAATCCCATATCGGTCAGTGTGAGCGTGACGATGATCCCCGTCGCCGCACCGATGACCATGATGCCTTCTAGAGCGATGTTGACGACACCCGAACGTTCACTGAAAATGCCGCCGAGCGCCGCGATGATGAGTGGAGTCGCATAGGCTAACGCAACCGGAACGACGATGTAGAGTACTTCTAAGAAGCTCATTTTTTCTCCACTCCTTTCTTACGGTTTCCTTTAAGTTTTTCAATCACATAGTTTAAAGCATACCCTGACGCCACGAAGATGACGATGGCGGCAATGATGACTTTGACGAGTTCAGACGGGATGTTGGCCCCGAGTTGCATCGCAAGTCCGCCGATGTTGAGACCGGCGAACAAGATGGCTGCCAGGAAGACACCGACCGCCGTGTTCGCACCGAGCAGGGCGACAGCGATCCCGTCGAATCCGACGCCGGTGAACGACGCGCTGAGCGTCATTCCGTTGAACGTCCCGAGACCTTCCATCGCGCCGGCAAGTCCGGCGAACATTCCAGAGATGACGAACGAGAGAATGATGTTCCGGTTAACGCTCATCCCCGCATACTGCGAGGCGTGTTTGTTAAATCCGACGGCACGAAGCTCATACCCGAGCGTTGTCCGTTGCAAGATGTAGTAGTAGACGATCGCTGCGAGCACGGCGATGAGAATACCCCAGTGCAGACGCGAGAACGTCGTCAATTCTTGCAGCAACGGCGAGGCGAGCGAGGCCGAGTCTTTAATATCATCGGTCCGTTCGTTCGTCACACCGATGACGCCACGCAAAATCGCGTTCGTCGTGTAGAGGGCGATATAGTTCATCATGATTGACGTGATAACTTCATGGACGTGGAACTTGGCTTTCAAGAAACCAGGCACGAACGCCCATAGCGCTGCCGCGAACATGGCCGCGAGAAGCGCGAGCGGCAAGTGAATGAACATCGGTAAGTCAAAATTGATCCCGACATAAACCGCTGCCACCCACCCGATCAAGACTTGACCTTCGACACCGATGTTGAACAGTCCGGTCCGGAAAGCGAACGCGACGGCCAAACCTGAGAAAATGAGCGGTGCTGCCGCACGGAGCGTCTCACCGATCGCATACGGGCTGCCGACCATGCCGCTGAACAGTGATGAGAACCCTTGGACCGGGTTGTAACCACCGATGAGCATGACGATCGCACCGACAAGTAGTCCCATCAAGATCGACAAAAGCGGGATAAGAAGTCGATTAAATTGTAGCTTGTTCATACTGTTTCTTCCCCTCTCTTACCGCCGGCCATCAAGAAGCCAAGCTCTTGCTCGGTCGTTTCTTTCGGGTCGCGAATTCCGACGATCTTTCCTTCGTATAAAACGGCGATCCGGTCGGAGACGTGAAGGATTTCTTCAAGCTCGAACGAGATGAGCAGGACGGCGCGTCCTTTCTCCCGTTCTTTAATGAGTTGCTCGTGAATGAATTCGATGGCACCGACATCGAGCCCCCGCGTCGGTTGCGCGGCGATCAACAAGTCTGGTGACCGGTCGACCTCTCGGGCGATGATCGCTTTTTGTTGGTTACCGCCAGATAACGCGCGGGCCGGCACGTCGATTGATGGAGTTCGGACGTCAAACTTCTCAATCAACGCTTTCGCTTTCTCAGCGACGGCTTTATAGTTCATCAAGCCACGCTTTGAGAACGGCTCTTTATAGTACGTTTGGAGCACCATATTGTCACGGATCGAGTAGTCGAGGACGAGTCCGTGCTTGTGACGGTCTTGCGGGATGTGCCCGACACCGGACTCTGTCACTTTACGCGGCGTGAAGCCGGTCACGTCTTTCCCGTTCAATAAGATTTTACCTGCTTCAGGCTTTTTCAGACCTGAAAGCGCTTCAATTAATTCAGTCTGACCGTTCCCGTCAATCCCGGCGATACCGAGAATCTCCCCAGAACGAATTTGTAAATCCAAGCCTTCGACGACTTTCAGTCCGCGGCTGTCTTTGACGACGAGCTGTTGAACGTCGAGCACGACTTGCTGTGGATCTGCCTTGGAATATTCCGCATCAAAGTTTACTTCACGCCCGACCATCATCTCGGCTAAGCTATCTTCATTCACGGTCTCGTCGACTTCGACGGTACCGATATAGCGTCCGCGACGAATGACCGTACAACGGTCGGCGACTTGCATGATTTCTTTTAATTTATGCGTGATCAAGATGATCGATTTGCCTTCTTCAATGAGACGCTTCATGATTTGAATGAGTTCTTGGATTTCTTGCGGCGTCAAAACAGCGGTTGGCTCATCAAAAATCAAGATTTCAGCCCCGCGGTAGAGCGTTTTCAAAATTTCGACACGCTGTTGCATCCCGACCGAAATATCTTCGATTTTGGCATCAGGATCGATGCGAAGACCGTATTGCTCCGAGATGTCCATTACTTTTTTACGAGCCGTCGCCCGGTCGACTGTCAATCCACTTCTCGGTTCAGACCCGAGGATGATGTTCTCGGTCACCGTGAACTTCTCGACGAGCATGAAGTGTTGGTGTACCATGCCGATTCCAAGTTCGTTGGCGATGTTCGGATTTTCAATATTCACTTTCTCCCCGCGCACTCGAATCTCTCCACCTTCTGGTTGGTAGAGACCGAACAAGACGTTCATAAGCGTTGATTTCCCGGCACCGTTCTCGCCGAGCAGCGCATGAATCTCGCCTTTGCGAAGTTGGAGGGTGATGTTGTCGTTGGCTACGAACGTTCCGAACTCTTTGCGAATATTGAGCATTTCAATTACATATTCCAAGAAAGTCCACCCCTAACTTTAAGTAAAGGGAGACCGCATGGGTCCCCCCTAACTCAATGAATTATTTTACTGTCTTCATGAACTCTTCGAACTCAGCGTCAGTCGCTGGCGCCGTGAGTTCTCCGTCGATCAACTGTTGACGGTACTCTTCTACTTTGTCAAGAATCTCAGCAGATACATGCTTGTCAGATGTTTCAGCGATACCGACGCCGTCATCTTTCAAACCAAATTCGATGATCTCGCCACCTGGGAAGTTTCCATCCATCGTCTGTTTCGATACTTCGTAAGTCGCCGTATCAACACGTTTGACCATTGAAGTAAGGGTTACATCTTCAGGAAGTCCTTCTTCGTACTGGTCACGGTCAACTCCGATGACCCATACTTTTTCACCGTTCTTCTTACGGTTTTTCGCTTCTGTGAAGACACCGACACCCGTTCCGCCTGCTGCGTGATAGATGATGTCAGAGCCTGCTCCATACATACCTGAAGAGATTGCCGTTCCTTTTTCAGCTGAGTTGAAGTCTTCAGCGTACTTGACGTCAATTGTCGCGTCTGGGTTGACGGCCATGACACCCGCTTTATATCCGTTCTCGAACTTCTTGATCAAGTCTGACTCGACGCCGCCGATGAAGCCGACTTTGTCCGTTGTCGTTGTGAGACCTGCGACGACACCGACGAGGAACGAACCTTCTTGTTCTTTAAACGTGATTGACGCGACGTTCGGTGCGTCAACGACCATGTCGACGAGCGCAAAGTTGTTGTCCGGGAACTGCTCGGCCACTTTCTTGATGTCTTCACCCATCAAGAAACCGATACCGTAGATCAAGTTGAAGTTATCGCGTGCCAATTGCTGCAAGTTTGGCTGATAGTCCGCTTGTTTCGAAGATTGAAGATATTTGTAGCCTTCGTTTTCAGTCAAGTTGTTGTCCGCTCCGAACTTTTGAAGACCTTCCCAAGCTGATTGGTTGAACGATTTGTCGTCAACGCCGCCAGTATCGGTTACCATCGCGACTTTGAAGTCGCTGCCTTCGCCGCCTTCGCCGTTTGAAGTAGTACCCTCGTTGTCATCCCCACCGCATGCTGCGAGTACTGTTGAGAGCGTGAGACCTGCTGCTAAAGCTGAAAGAATCGTTTTTTTCTTGTTCATCATCGTCGTGTTTCCCCTTTCGGATCATAACAATTAAGGTTGTCATGTCATCAGTCGTCTTTACACCGGTATAAGAAAGCGCTTTCACGCCATTCCCCAAAAATAACCATTTCCGCCTTACAAGAACTTGCTTAGACGCGTTTGCGAACGACGTGGAAGTCGAAGCGGTCCGCTCGGAAAAAGTTTGCCGAATCGAGCAACGGTAAATCGCTCTCATCGTAATGCAGTTGTTTTAAAGCGAGTAACGGTTGGTCCGTTTGAAGTTGGGTCGAGATCTCTGAACTGACACTCGGTTCGATGTGCGTGATCGCGTATGCGACCCGACGTCCTACCTCTTTTTCAAGCGCATCGAATAACGACTTTCCTTCTGTCAATGCTTCAGGATTAGAAACGAGATGGGCTGGAATTTTATCCACGCAGTATACGACCGGTGTTTCATCTGCGTAACGAATCCGGACAATCCGATAAATCGGTGAGTTCGGTTCAATTTTCAGACGCTCAGCTTCTCTCTCTGTCGCTAACACTTTTTCGGCCACCAATACTTTTGTTCCTGGTGTCATCTTGGCGCGCATAATCATGTCCGTCACACTGAACAGTTCCTCGATCCCAGAAGTGAATGGGGGTTTTGAACTGATGAATGTCCCGACACCATGTTTCCGCACGACAAATTTCTCGTCTTCGAGAATGCGAAGCGCTTCTCGGAGCGTCGCTCGACTGACTCCTAGTTGCTTCGACAACTCGAATTCTGAAGGAAGTTTCTCTCCTTCACGATAGACACCATCGTCGATATCCTGCTTGATTTTCTCAATCACGCGAAGATAGAGCAAGCGATGATCGAGCTTGATCGACATGGGCCTCACCACCTTTACCTATTTCTTACCAGTGCTCAGACATCTGACGTATGAATGTCCTTGCCAATTCTAAGTATAGGGATTCCGCAAAAAGAACGCAATACTTTTTTGTTCGGAATCAAGGAAATGTTTTAAAGCCAAGGGATTATGTATACCACTTAGTCTATATTACCTGTTCTACGAGTTTTTGAAAAGAAATCGTAAAATGAAAACGGTATTAAAAAATGAAAGCGTTTCAACGTTTTCAGTAGTATGTCTCAATAGGTCATATAGTCCAGATGTGCTATATAACTTCTACTGTACATGTTTATCCGACGCGAGGTAACTGAATTGACGATACTTTTAAAAACAAACAAAAAACGAACTATTTCGAACGCATTCGTTCTTATAGTTCGTTTTTAGTATTATGCATCTTGTTGGTTAACGAGTACTTTCCGTGGCTTCGATCCTTCCGAAGGACCGACGTACCCTGCTTGTTCGAGCGAATCAATCAAGCGGGCCGCCCGGTTATAACCGATTCGGAATCTTCGTTGAATCATCGAAGTCGACGCCGTTTCTTGCGTCAAGATGAATTGGACGACTTCTTCGAACAACGAGTCGTCCGAGTCGATCGTCGTCACTTCTTCTTCTTTTGGCATCATCGCCTCGACGTACTGGGCCCGCTGCTGGGCGATGACATGGTTGACGACCGTCTCGACTTCCTGATCAGAGACGAACGCCCCTTGGACGCGTACCGGCTTGTTCATTCCGTTCGCGAGCATGAGCATATCACCTCGACCAAGTAGCTTCTCAGCTCCCCCGCCGTCGAGGATCGTTCTTGAATCGGTCGCTGACGAGACCGCGAACGCGATCCGGGACGGGATGTTCGCTTTAATGACACCCGTGATGACGTCGACGGATGGACGTTGCGTCGCCAGTACCATATGGATACCGGCCGCTCGCGCCATCTGGGCGAGCCGCATAATCGCGTCCTCGACATCGTTTGAGGCGACCATCATCAAGTCGGCCAACTCGTCCACGATGACGACGATGAACGGGAGCCGTTTAGCGTCTTCGTCCTCTGACTTGTCGACGAGGTCGTTGTAGCCCTCGATGTTACGGACACCGTAGCGGCTAAACAGCTCGTAGCGGCGCTCCATCTCGGCAACGACTTGCTTGAGCGCTTGAGCCGCTTTTTTCGGATCCGTCACGACCGGCGTCAATAAATGTGGGACGCCGTTATAGACGTTCAACTCGACCATCTTCGGGTCGATCATCATGAGGCGGACTTGATCTGGCCGCGTCCGCATCAAAATAGACACGATCATCCCATTGATACAGACCGACTTCCCGGAGCCGGTCGACCCTGCGACGAGTAGATGAGGCATCTTGTTCAACGCGATCGTGACCGTCTCACCGCTAATACTGCGACCGAGCGCGACGAGGAGCGGTGCCTCATCGCGTTTGACAGGCTCCGCTTCTAACACTTCACGCAGACAGACCGGCGCGACTTCTTGGTTCGGGACTTCGATGCCGATGGCCGCCTTCCCTGGGATCGGTGCTTCGATGCGAATGTCTTTGGCGGCAAGTGCGAGTGCGAGATCATCACTCAATGAAGTGATCCGGCTCACTTTGACGCCGATGTCCGGTTGCAGCTCGTACTTCGTGACAGTCGGACCGAGATGGATTTTGAGCACTTTCACCCCGACGCCGAACGACTTGAGCGTTTGGACGAGTTTCGTCGCGTTCGCCTTCAATCGTGCGTTCTCCCCTGACAAGTCGGTCACGACCGGTTCACTTAAAATCGTGAACTTCGGCAATTCGTATGTCGCAGACACGTCCTGAGCCGCTGTCATCATCATGTCCTCGGTCGGAAGATCTGATACGACCTCGCTCTTCACGGTCTCGTCAGACGCTTTCTGACGCTTCTCGGCGTCGACGGTCTCACTAAACCCGACAATCGGGATATCATGCATGACGATGGCGTCCGCCTCGGCCTCCACTTCTTGAGGCTTGGCTGTTGACTCGGACGCGCGTGCGTCGACCCGCTTCTTCTCAGTCGGTTTCGGTTTGGCGGGTGTACGTTCCCGGTCACGCCATTCTTGTTTAACCGCAACGAAACTTTCGAGCAACCGGTTCCCGATCGTCCGCCAAATCGCCGGAGACAGAAGCGAGATACCGACGACGAGGCTGCTGATGCCAAGGAAGATAATCCCGAAGTCCGATAGTAAGTATTGGTTCAATCCGTAGAGCGCCCCGTTCACCACTCCCCGTTCCGTTCCCCACACCATGTCCCCGAACAATAGGAAGGACACGAACAGCAAGAAGATGCCGGCTCGTTGGATCGGACGGAAATCGTTCAAGAATACGAGCAAGATGAATGCGACGATCAAATATGTGAGTGCACCCCAGCCCCCAAACAGCGTCGTCGCAAACGTCGCTGTCTGAGTCCCGACCCAGCCGAACTCGAACAGCGAAAAGATGAACGCGATCATCGACAAGATAAAGCCGGCCCAACCATATGTACGAAGTGGGATTGGCTGTTTCCGCTTACGATTCCTCGTCGTCGGTCGCGGCTTACGCTTCACCGGGGTCTTTCTCGTTTTTTGTGCCAACTTCTATTCCTCCTAAAAAAAGAGGCAAAAGTCAGATGACTTTTGCCTCGATCTCAATTCTTTAAATTTCCATGATGATCGGCAAGATCATCGGACGACGTTTCGTCTGTTCAAACAAGAAGACGCTGAGCCGCTCGCGGATATTTGATTTCAATTCGGTCCAATCACTTCCAGCTTCGAGACTCTTCTCAATCTGTTTCGTGACAATCCGGTTTGCTTCTGAGATCATCACTTCTGATTCGCGCATATAGACAAATCCACGCGAGATGAGTTCAGGGCCTGAAATCAACTTCTTCTGTTTACGGTTCAACGTGACGACACAGAGGACGACACCGTCTTGCGACAAGAGGCGACGGTCGCGGAGAACGATATTCCCGACGTCCCCGACACCGATTCCATCGATCAAGACGTTGCCGGCAGGAACTTTACGGCTCATCCGGGCTTTGCGGCCCGTGAACTCGACGACGTCACCTTTCTCGACGATAAAGATGTTACTTGAATTGATCCCGACCTGTTGGGCGAGTTTCGAGTGGGCCATCTGCATCCGGTACTCCCCGTGAATCGGGAGGAAGTATTTCGGCTTGACGAGGTTGAGCATGAGCTTGAGCTCTTCAGCCGAACCGTGACCGGATACGTGCACTTTACGCTGGTTATAGATGACGTTCGCACCAGAACGGAATAAGAGATCGATCGTTTTCGAGACCGATTTTTCGTTACCCGGAATTGGCGTCGCCGCGATCACCACGGTATCATTCAAGCGAATATTCACTTGTTTGTGGGCGTTACGCGCCATGCGCGTCAAAGCCGCCATCGGCTCACCTTGTGAACCGGTCGTCAAGATGACGACTTTATCGTCCGGCAAACGGTTCACTTGCGAGAGCTCGACGAGCGTCTTCGGCTTGAAACGAAGGTAGTTCAGACGTTGTGCGACTTCGACGATGTTGACCATGCTGCGTCCGACGACTGCGACTTTACGGTCGTTCGCCTCGGCTGCAGCAAATACTTGTTGCAAACGATGGACGTTCGAAGCGAACGACGCGACGATCACACGCCCCTCGGCTTGATAGATCACATCGTTTAATTCAGCACCGACTAACGATTCAGACCCTGTTTGGCCTGGTCGTTCCGCGTTTGTTGAATCTGACAATAAACAGAGCACACCGCGCTGACCGATGGCTGCTAACTTGTTAAAGTCAGACTGCTTCCCATCGACCGGCGTGTAGTCGAATTTAAAGTCGCCGGTATGAACGATCGCGCCTTGTGACGTTTGAATGCAGACACCGACACAGTCAGGGATTGAATGGTTGACGCGGAAGAAAGTGATGAAATGATCAGCGATAGTCAATTTCGTTTTAGCGTCAATCAATCTAAGGTCGACTTCTTTCAATAAGCCTGCCTCTTTTAACTTGAGCTCGATTAAACCGAGCGTCAATTTCGTCCCGTAGACCGGGACATGCTTCAAGTCACGGAGTACGTAGCTGAGTCCACCGATATGGTCTTCGTGACCATGGGTGATGAAAATAGCGCGTACCCGATCTTTGTTTTCTTTTAAATACGTAATGTCCGGGATGACGATATCAATCCCGAGCATCTCATCGCCTGGAAACATAAGGCCGGCATCGATGACGAAGATGTCGTCGTCTAGTTCCACGACGTACATGTTCTTCCCGATTTCGCCTACGCCACCAAGCGCAAAGACGCTAACGTTCTCTGTCTTCTTCTTTGACACTAACAAAAACCTCCTAGATGATTCATATTCTGTTTCGTCCACTTATCGCTACTGAATATTGTATCGGAAAAAACGCTTATATGCCACCATTTCCGTTCAATCGACTAGAGGTTTCATCACATCAGCGAGCGGCATCGTCGCTTTAGTGTCCGGCCGCTTGCCGGCTGCGAGCTGTCGAACCGATAAGCCGAAGTCCATCTGCAAGTGTGGATAGTCCGGAAAACTTCTCCAATCCCCACCCCATTCGAAGCCGAGTGCCTTTCCGAGTTCACCGAGTTCTTGCCAGTCGGGTTCCCCCGACTTATTGTGATCTGCGCTCAAATCGTAGTCGGCCCGGTTATCGTGGATGATGACAAAATCGACCGCGAGTCCATAGTTATGATAACTTTGTCCCGCCTTGGCGTTCGTCACGACTTGCCCTGGTTTTGAGCGTCCTTGCGCGTAGAGCGCATTCTGCTCATCGGCCGAACGATAGCCTGACGTCAAGCGGACCTCAAGCCCGAGACATGAATACGCCAGTCTTACGAACGATTCGCCACGATCTCGCACATGAGGATGCAAGTTGGCAAACGCCTTGTCACTACGGTCGACAATCGTTTGTTCCGAGCGCGGGCTCCGTTCGCACATCCCGGCTTCGAACGTCGGTTCATCGACCCAAGGCATTGGCTCGGGCCGCGAGAACGTATACGCCAAGAAGATCCCAATCAAAAACGCCGTCATCGCAAACGTCAAAACGCCTGACCATTTCATCTTCTTAACCGTTTACGGAGTCCTTTGACGAGCGGTAACCCTGTCTCGAGGGCAAAGTAGAGCGGCCGGTTCAAGACGAGGTCGAACTCGCCGACTTTCTCGATTTGATCGCTGCCCCAGCCCGATTTAAACGCATACAGGCCCGCATATTCATCGTCCGGCTCCGTGCTGCCCGATACACCACCGAAATCATAGCGCTCGGCACCGCTTGCCTTGGCAGATTGCATCATCGTCCATTGCATCAAGTGGTTCGGCATGAACTCCCGAAACTCGTTCGAGGAAGCACCGTATAAGTAATACGAGCGGCGGCCGGCGAGCGTCAACAAGCCGCCCGATAACACGAGACCGTCCGGATAGCTGGCATGAAGCTGTTCGAGTTCCGGCAAGGCCGCTTCAGCTTTCACGAGTTGATCGCGCGTCTGTTTCTGACGATTCGACAAACTGATCCGTTTTTTCTCGACCGTTTCTTTTTCCAAAGACCGTTCGATCTTGTCAAGGTCCCGTTTTGCCTTGTCGAGCGTCGCCATTTGTTGATCGAGCGCGAGTTTCGGTTCAAGTTTCGTCAAAAACAAACGAGCGTCATTCGGCTGCAGGCAATCGTACAAGTTCTCGAAGTAATCGAGCCCGCGAATGGCGAAGCCGTCACGCTCACCCGTGACTTTCATCAGTTCGGCGAACGTTTTCAAGCCGTCCCGACCGACTTCGGTACAGACAATCCCTTTACGCTCGGCAAGACGGACGTTATAGCGAAACTTATGATGGAACTTGGCGAAAATATCTTTCTCGCTCGGACGGAGGTCCGTCTCCATCGTGAAACGGGGTTGGGCATAGTCAAAGCCGCCGCCGTACCCTTTATGTGTAAAACCGAGGCTAGACATTTCCGTAAGTAAGCCCGGTACTTCGTCCCGGTCGATGTTCGGATCGATTTTGATGACGATCGCCTTTTTCAGTTTGGCGACGCGTTTCGCTTCCTCGGTCAAGGCACGCAATGATGCCACGTCATCGTAATCGACGACGAAACCGCGCGGTGCGTAACAAAGCGTGAACGGTAGCTTTGGCACTTGTTTGAATAAAAGAAGCGCCACTCCTGTCGTCTCACTATTTGTAGCGACGGCAATCCGCTCAGCGGACCAACCGTTTTGTTTTTTGACGTCTGCCCAACTCGAAAGTTGGAGCAAGTCGCCGCGGTCGTGTGCTTTGACGAAATCGTCATGCTCTGTCTCTGTCAAGGTAATCGGTTGTACTGCCATAAATCAAGATTCCTCCGTATTTAAAATTGTCGCCCGGACGATCGCTTCCTCATCGAGCGGGATTTTCTCGTTACCGATGATTTGGTACTTCTCATGTCCTTTACCGGCCAACACGACGATATTATCCGCTTTGGCTAGACGCGCGGCGTAAGACACCGCTTCTTCGCGGTCGCCGATTTCAACAAAGTTGTCATGGGTCATCCCGGCGGCAATGCCGCTCGTGATCGAATCATACGCCTCAAAACGTGGATCATCCGTCGTGATGATGACGGTACCGGCATATTTTGAGGCCATCTCGCCCATTGTCGGGCGTTTCGTCACATCGCGATTCCCGCCCGTCCCAATCAAGAAGACGATGTTCTCTTTAGGGACACCGACAAGCGACTTCAAGCATTGCTCAATCCCGTCCGGTGTATGGGCATAGTCCGCATAGACGTTATACCCAGGCACGTCGAGTCGTTGCATCCGTCCTTTGGCCGGATGAATCGATTCGAGCGCTTGGATGATCTCAGGTAAGCTGTACCCAGCCGCGAGCAGGCAACCCGTCGCGAGCAACAGGTTGTATACGTTGAAACGTCCGATGAACTGGACCGTCACCGGCAGACTCGCTCCCTGATAGTTGAGACGGAAACTCGTGTCTGACAGTGTCTGAACGATGTCTGACGCTGTCACGTCCGCCATTTCGTCGATGGCGTACGTGATGACACGAGCACCCGTCATCGTCTCGTAAAGCTTGCTGTACGGATCGTCCGCATTCAAGACGGCAACTTTGTCGCGCGACGCCATCTGTCCGAGTTGGGCGAACAGCAAACCTTTGGCCCGCGCATAGTTTTCAAACGTCCCGTGAAAATCGAGATGGTCGTGCGTCAAGTTCGTGAAACCGACGATGTCGAAGTCCGTTCCGATGACACGACCTAGTTCAAGTCCGTGTGATGACACTTCCATCATCACATCGGTCACCCCTTCACCGCGCATGCGAGCGAGTAGCTGCTGAAGCTCAGAACTTTGCGGCGTCGTGTTCTTGCTCGGGACGACCGTATCGTTAATCCGGACCTCGACCGTACCGATCAATCCGGTGCTATGTCCAAGCTTTGATAAAACGTCACGTAAAATCGTCGTCGTCGTCGTTTTTCCGTTCGTCCCCGTGATGCCGAACAGACGCATCTGTTCAGACGGATAGTTATAAAATGCCGACGCTAATAAGCCGACCGTACGCGAACTATCGCGCACGAGCAGGTTTGGGACGCTGATGTCGAGCGGACGCTCACTGACGACCGCGACCGCTCCTTTACTCACCGCTAAGTCCGCATAGTCGTGACCGTCGACGGTGTAGCCTTTAATCGCGACAAACAGCGTTCCGGGTACGACTTCCCGTGAATCGGTCGTGACATGGGTCACGTTGATGCCCTCTATAGTTGGTTGATTAATCAATTGTATCTTGGTTACTAAATCCGTTAAGTTCAAGTCTTTCCCTTCTTTCACCTGTATCCTGTCCAATGTAAAGAATACCTCTTAATCAGTGTAGAGAACTTACAATCTGGTTTCAAGTCAGTCTTCGGACGGAAGAACATATGATTTTGCTGGGACGTGCCCAAGCAGCTCCCGAATCAAGGCGTTGACTTCATCGGTTTCGATGCGGTCGATTTTATTGAGCACTTCGTCCAAATCCTCGACTTCGTCAAGTAAGACGAGGTTACGCCCGTTCCGGTTCATTCGGGCGCTCGTACTTTCGTTGCCGAGGACGAGCGAACCTTTCAACTGGCGTTTGCCTTTAGCGACTTCTTCTTCGGTTAACCCCTGCGCCTTGAGCGCTTCAAGTTCACGCTCCATGATCGTCTCGACTTGGGTGAGCGTTTCCGGTGACGTCCCGATATAAATCGTGAACGTGCCATGGTCAACGAACGTCGTATAGTACGAATAAATCGAGTAAGCTAACCCTTGTTCTTCACGAATCGATTGAAACAGCCGTGACGACATCGTCGCACCGATCGCGTTGTTTGCCAGCGCGAGGTGTGGGAGCCGGTCGTTCGTTGCCGAAATCGCCTCAAAATTCCAACAGAGGTGCGCCTGCTCCGTCTCTTTATGCTTTTTCAACACATCACTGTATAGAACCGGAATTGTCGATTCTTTCGGTGATTCCCCTGATGGGAGTTCCGCAAACCTCGACGTGACCGCTTCGACCAGCTCGTCGGTCACATGACCGGCGATCGAGACGACGACACGGTTGCCTGTATACATCGATTCGACATACCGCAACAATTGATTGCGAGAGAAGCTGAGCACGCTCGCTTCCGTCCCGAGGATCGGCTTCGCTAATATGTCTTCACGGTAGACGGCATAGGCGAGCAACTCATGCACGAGGTCTTCCGGTGTGTCTTCGTACATTTTAATCTCTTCTAACACGACCCGCTTCTCTTTTTCAAGCTCAGTCTCATCAAAGACTGAATGGAACAACATGTCGGCCAGTGCGTCGAAGGCGATGACAGCATGTTCATCGAGCGTCTTGACGTAGTAGCATGTATGGTCTTTTGAAGTGAAGGCGTTCACACTGCCGCCAAGTTCATCAAAAAACGAAGCGATTTCTTTCGCCGTTTTTGTTGTTGTGCCTTTGAACAACATATGTTCGATCAAGTGGCTGATCCCGATCTCATTGTCTTCTTCGGTCCGTGTCCCGGCTTTGATGAATACACCGGTCGATGTACTGCGGACGTCTGCCATTGGTTCGACCACGATGCGGACGCCATTCTTTAAGGTAATCCATTCCATTTTATCACTCCTATGAAAAAGGCCATCGCACCAGACGATGGCCAAAATAATTAGTTTGTTGGTCTTGACGGACGACGGTCTCCGTCACGACGCGGAGGACGGCTGTCACGTGGCGGACGGCTCTCGCGTTGTGCTTTACGTTTCGCTTCATACGCTTCTCGCTCTTCCGGAGAAAGCCCTTCGACGATCAACGTTTTGTGCGAGGCGTTGACGCGACCTTTATCGTCAATTTCTGTGACTTTGACTTTGATCGTGTCACCGAGCTTGACGACGTCTTCCACGTTGGCGACGCGGTCGAGGCTGAACTCAGAGACGTGGACGAGCGCGTCTTTGCCTTTGAACAACTCGACGAACGCGCCGAACTTCTCGATCCGACGGACTGTCGCGTCGAACACTTCGCCGACTTCGACTTCACGGACGATGTCACCGATGAGTGCCATCGCCATATCGATGCCATCTTGATCGGTCGAGGCGATGAACACCGTACCATCTTGCTCGATATCAACCTTGACACCGGTTTGGTCGATGATGCTGTTGATCATCTTACCACCAGGCCCGATGACGTCGCGAATCTTATCTGGATTGATTTTCATCGTGACGATCTTCGGAGCATACTTCGACAACTGTGGACGCGATGAGTCAAGCGTTTCGAGCATATGGTTGAGAATGTGGAGGCGGCCTGAACGAGCTTGTTCGAGCGCTTCTTCTAAAATCTCACGCGTGATGCCGGCGATTTTAATGTCCATCTGCAACGCCGTGATCCCGTCTTTCGTTCCAGCGACTTTGAAGTCCATGTCGCCGAGATGGTCTTCGAGACCTTGAATGTCAGTGAGTACTGTATAGTGTTCGCCTTCCATGATGAGACCCATCGCGATTCCCGCGACCGGTGCCTTGATTGGAACTCCGGCGTC
The DNA here is from genome assembly GCF_004337085.1 of Exiguobacterium sp. SH5S13. Lineage (NCBI taxonomy): Bacteria > Bacillati > Bacillota > Bacilli > Caryophanales > Exiguobacterium > Exiguobacterium sp. SH5S13. Next base: position 63,904 of record NZ_SJUS01000001.1, read on the forward strand.
CATGAGGGCGAGTGTCGAGCCACAGATTGAAGCCTGTGAACTCGAACCGTTCGACTCGAGCACTTCTGAGACGAGACGGATCGTATACGGGAAGTCTGCTTCTTTCGGGATGACCGGAAGAAGCGCACGTTCACCGAGCGCACCGTGACCGATCTCGCGGCGACCTGGCGCGCGAACCGGACGAGCTTCACCGACCGAGAACGGCGGGAAGTTATAATGGTGCATGAAACGTTTGTTATCTTCTAGACCGATGCCGTCGATGATTTGAGCGTCACCGATGACACCGAGTGTCGCGATCGACATGACTTGCGTCTGCCCCCGTGTGAACAAACCGACACCGTGCGCACGCGGCAGCACGCCGACTTCTGACGCGAGTGGACGGATGACTTCCGGGCGACGGCCGTCTGGACGTACTTTATCGACCGTGATTAAACGGCGGACCTCGTCTTTGACGAACTTGTTCAAAATACCAGATACTTCTTTCAACTTGGCCGGCTCGTCAGCGAGACGCTCTTCATATGACACGACATACTTCGCGATGACTTCGTTAATTGCTTCGTCACGCGCATGTTTCTCTTCAACTTGGACGGCAGCGTTAATTTCTGGACGAGCCGCTTCAAGTTCTTGTGATAACGCGTCGTCAAATTTAGAGACCGTGTATTCAAACTTCGGTTTCCCGACCGCTTCGACGATTTCCATTTGGAACGCGACAAGCTTTTTGATTTCTTCGTGACCGAACAAGATCGACTCGAGCATGACGTCTTCCGGTACTTCGTTCGCGCCTGCTTCGACCATGTTGATCGCAGTTGCCGTTCCGGCGACTTGAAGTTCAAGCTCTGTCTTCTCGAGTTGTGCGACCGTCGGGTTGACGACGAACTGTCCGTCCACACGTCCGACCGTCGCTCCAGCGATCGGTCCGTCAAACGGGATGTCCGAGATCGACAAGGCGATCGACGTTCCGAGCATACCGGCCATCTCAGCCGAGCAGTCCGGATCGTTCGACATGACGTAAATCATGACTTGGATGTCGTGACGGAATCCGTCTGGGAATAATGGACGGATTGGACGGTCGATGAGACGTGACGTTAAAATCGCATTCTCACCAGGACGACCTTCCCGACGAAGGAAACCTCCTGGGATTTTACCGACCGAGTATAATTTTTCTTCATAGTTGACCGTAAGCGGGAAGAAATCTAAATCCTTTGGTCCTTTTGAAGCTGTGACCGCGGCGAGCACGACCGTGTCTCCGTACCGGACGAGTGCAGAACCGTTCGCTTGCTTCGCGAGTTGACCTACTTCTACAGACAGCGGACGACCGCCCCATTCTGTAGAAAAAACTTGTTTCGTACCTAACATGTACATTCTCCTCTCAAACCTTATCTAGTTTATTATGTAACTCATTCATATGTTTGTCTAATGATTTTCCTCCAAAAAAAGAAGAAACGGACTAGGAACGAGTGTCCCAGTCCGTCATTTGGTCCGTTCGGATTAACGACGGAGACCAAGGCGTTGAATCAATTCACGGTAACGTGTTACGTCCTTGTTACGAAGGTACGTGAGCAAGTTACGGCGACGTCCAACCATTTTCAAAAGACCGCGACGTGAGTGGTGGTCTTTCTTATGTGTGCGAAGATGATCGTTCAAAGTGTTGATTTGTTCAGTCAAAACAGCAACTTGAACTTCCGGTGAACCAGTGTCACCTTGTTTTGTCGCGTATTCCGCGATGATTTCGTTTTTACGTTCTTTTGAGAGTGCCATTGCCTCTCCACCTCCATTTAATAGAAAATTGCCGCGTTGCCGAGCCGTCGTTGGTGAATCGTCCAGCCAAGCGAAGCGGTGTACTTTGCGTACCAAACTAGAATACATGACCCCTGCTCCAAAGTCAAGATAGGATTGCCCGAGCCGCCGTCTCATCTCGTTTCAACTGCGCGATCAGCGAATCGAGTCCGTCGAACGCCCGTTCATCGCGCAAATAGTGAACCCATTCGATTTCGAGCAATTGTCCGTACAAGTCCTCCGAAAAATCAAATAAATGACTTTCAATTGAGACGTCTCCGGTGTCATAAAACGTCGGCCGTCGACCAACGTTCGTCATCGCATCAAACGTCCGGCCGTCTTCTAGGCGGACGCGGGTCGCATAAACGCCGAGCCGTGGCATGACATAAGACGCATCCATCACCATGTTCGCGGTCGGATAGCCAATCGTCCGCCCTCTGGCGTCACCATGGATGACTTCGCCACAGATGACGTAAGGCGCCCCTAACAGCTCACTCGCCAGGTCGACACTGCCTGCGCCAAGAAGTTTGCGGATCCGGGTCGAAGAGACTTTGTCACCGTCACTCGTCTGTTCGGCGACGACGGACGTTGTGAAGCGTCCTCGGGCGTGGTAGGGCATCGTCTCCATCGTCCCTTCCCCGAACTTCCCGTACGAATAGTCAAATCCGGCCGTCACGTGCACGGCGCCCGCGCCGATCAAATAATCGTCGACGAACTGTTGCGGCGACAGTGATGCCAACTGTTTTGTGAACGTCAAGACGAGACAACGTTCGACACCGAGCGCGGCGATTCGCTGTAATTTCCGTTTGAGTGGCGTGATGTAACGGACAGCATCCGCATTGTTCGACAGCACTTGTTTCGGGTGCGGATCGAACGTGACGACGGTCACGGGCACGTCAAGCTGCTCCGCGCGCTGTTTGGCGTGCTCGATCACAGCTTGATGTCCGATGTGAACGCCGTCGAAGAATCCGAGTACGATGACCGAAGGGACAAACTCTGGCGTCTCGGGATGTGTGAGATGTATCGTTTCCATACTTCAAATTCCCCCTTAGTCGATTGTCAACATGACCTCGACTGTTGCGTCTGTCGTTCCGTCAAGCCGTCTATAGAGGGCGAGCGGAATTCCTTCTTCATTATAGACAGTAAACAGTTCAAATTCGAGTGAGACGTCGTTTAAGCGCCCACCGTTCCGAATATACCGTTCCCGATTGGCCGGAATGGTGATGGCCGGCCAACGTTTGATCACGTCCTCGAGCGGGATGAGCCGTTCAGCGCGTGCTTCGACCGTCTCTAACGCCGTAAGCTCCGCGAGCGTCACGGCGTCCCTTTCATCGAACGTGCCTGACCGCGTCCGACGCAGATCGCTCATATGGGCCGGATAACCGAGTCCTTCCCCGATTTGGACGGCAAGTGTCCGAATAAACGTGCCTTTTCCGCACTCGACATCAATGCGAAACCGGCAGACGCCGTCCTCGAAGACAGGTTCGTTCGTCCGTTCTAACCGGTGAATCTCGACGATGCGGCGCGGCCGTTCAACCGTCTGTCCTTTGCGGGCGTATTCGTATAGCTTCTTCCCGTTCACTTTGACGGCCGAGAAGTACGGTGGCACCTGCTCGATGCTTCCGGTCAACGTGCCGAGAACGCGGTCGATAGCTTCACCCGTGAACGCATCCGGCGCGACATCAGTTTGCGCGACGACTTCGCCGTGTGCGTCTTCCGTCATCGTTGCCGTCCCGATCGTGACTTCGGCGACGTAGCGCTTGCCCTCATCGGTCAAAAACCGGGACAGCTTCGTCGCGCGGCCGAAACAGATCGGCAACACACCGGTCACTTCCGGATCGAGCGTGCCCGTATGGCCAACTTTTTTCGTTTGAAACAGTTTACGCAGCTTGAAGACGCAATCGTGGCTCGTCATCCCGCTGTCTTTATCTAGTATTAAAATCCCTGTCGGTTCCACGTTCATTCCTCCATATCAAAAAAGGGGAGACACGAGTCCCCCCTCAATTTATTAGTCTTTATTCAAATCACGGATCAACGAATCGATATGGCTACCATATGCGACCGAAGAATCGTATTCGAACGACAATTCCGGCGTCTTACGGAGACGGATCCGGCTGCCGATTTCACGGCGGATGAAGGCGCTCGCCTTATCAAGACCTGCCTGCGTCTCAGCCTTCACGTCGGCGTCGTCTCCGAGCACCGTGTAATAGGCCGTCGCTTGTTGCAAATCTCCTGTCACGTCTACGCTCGTGATGGTCGCGTTCTTTGTACGTGGGTCGTTGACTTCGCGTAAGAGGATATCGGTGATCTCTTTACGCATCTGTTCAGCAACACGTTGGGCACGAATATTCATACGTGTTCACTCCTCGCTTTATTTACGTTCGACTTCTTTCATGATGAACGCTTCGATGACGTCCTCCACTTTGATGTCGTCGAACTTCTCTACTTTAATCCCACACTCGTAGCCTGTCGCAACTTCTTTGACATCGTCTTTGAAGCGGCGGAGCGTATCGAGTTTACCTTCGTACACAACGATCCCGTTACGGATGATGCGTACCCCGGCATCACGTGAGATTTTACCTTCAGTGACGTAACAGCCGGCAATCGTACCGACTTTTGAAACTTTGAAGACGTCACGGACTTCGACTTGTCCTGTCACTTCTTCAACGAACTCAGGGTCAAGCATCCCTTTCATCGCGCTTTCGATTTCATCGATCGCATTGTAGATGATCCGGTGCAGACGCATTTCAACGTGTTCTTGTTCGGCCATTGATCGGGCGTTACCGTCCGGACGAACGTTGAATCCGATGATGATCGCGTTCGCTGCTGAAGCGAGGATGACATCACCTTCTGTGATCGCACCGACACCTTGGTGAACGATGTTGATCTTGACGCCTGCGACGTCGATTTTGCGGAGTGATCCAGCGAGCGCTTCAGCCGATCCTTGAACGTCTGCTTTGATGATGACGTTCAAGTCTTTGACTTCGCCTTCTTGAATCCGGCTGAACAAGTCTTCAAGACTGACTTTAGCCGATTCACGGCGCTGCGACTCGAGGTAACGTTGGTAACGTTTCTCTCCGATTGCACGTGCCTTTTTCTCGTCTTCGAAGACGATGAACTGGTCACCAGCTTGTGGGACATCGTTCAATCCTGTAATTTCGATTGGCGTCGATGGGCCAACTTCTTTCACACGACGACCGATATCGTTGACCATGGCCCGGACGCGTCCGAACGTGCTGCCGACGACGATCGAGTCACCGATACGAAGTGTCCCGTGTTGAACGAGAAGCGTGGCGACAGGACCGCGACCTTTATCGAGCTTCGCTTCGATGACCGAACCGCGAGCTGGCATTTCAGGCGTCGACTTGTACTCTTCGACTTCTGAAACGAGCAAGATCATCTCGAGCAACTCATCAATTCCCTCATCTTTCAAAGCAGAGATCGGTACGAAAATTGTTTCGCCGCCCCACTCTTCCGGTACGAGTCCGAATTCAGTCAACTCTTGTTTGACGCGGTCAGGGTTAGCCCCTTCTTTGTCCATTTTGTTGACGGCAACGATGATTGGGACGTTTGCCGCCTTCGCGTGAGAAATCGCTTCTTCTGTCTGTGGCATGACACCATCATCTGCTGCGACAACGATAATCGCGATATCCGTCACTTCAGCTCCACGGGCACGCATCGTCGTAAAGGCGGCGTGACCTGGTGTGTCGAGGAATGTGATTTTTTTACCGTTGATATCAACTTGGTACGCACCGATATGCTGCGTGATCCCACCAGCTTCGCCAGCGACGACTTTCGTGTTCCGGATCGAGTCGAGCAACGTCGTTTTACCATGGTCGACGTGACCCATGATCGTGACGACGGCAGGACGCTCAATGAGGTCGTACTCAGAGAAGTCGATTTCCACTTCTTCGAAGTCCGTCTCATCGATGATGACTTCTTTTTCGACTTCGAAACCGAATTCAGTCGCAAGCAATTCGATCGTCTCGTCATCGAGTGTTTGGTTGATCGTCGCCATGACGCCAAGACCCATCAATTTCATGATGATCTCGTTTGGCTTTTTATCCATCTTCGCCGCGAGATCCGATACGCTAAGGACATCCTCGTACTTGATGACGTTGCCCATTTCAGACTCTTGCGCTAAACGAGATGCTTTACGCTGGCTCGTTTTCGAATTTGGATCCGCTTCTAACGGGATTGCCGCTTTTGCAGGCTTCCCTTTAAATTTACCGCCGCGCTTTTTGTTGCGGTTATCGTTACGGTTGTTGCCGAAACGGTTGCCACCACGGTTGCCCGCTTGATTGCTCGGGGCGCTAGAAGTTTGTGGACGGGCTTTCGGTGCTTCTTTTTTCTCTGCTTCTTGTTTCGCAGCAGGCTTCGCTTCAGCCGGCTTCGACTCAGCAGGTTTTTCTTGCTTCTCAGCCGAACGATATTTCTCAGGGTTGAAGACACGGTCGAGTTGCTTGACCGACTCATCATCCAATACAGCCATGTGATTTTTCACTGACTTGTTCATCTTCTCGAGCTGAGTAATGACTTGTTTACTTGTTACATTCTGTTCTTTTGCAAATTCATAGACGCGTTTTCCCAAAGCATCCACCTCCGTTAATAGTTAAGAGAGAAGTTGCTTAAGCTTGTTCGCAAATCCGGATTCTGTCACAGACACGACGACTCGCATGTCTTTACCTAAAGCAGCTCCGATTGTATGTCGGTCGCTCACTTCGATTAATGGAACACCATACGATGTACATTTGTCGGTAATCCGTTTTCTCGTCGACGCTCCCGCGTCTCCGGCAAGAATGACGAGCTTGGCTCGGCCAGCCCGTACATCCTTCAAGACAAACTCTTCTCCCATCGTTACCTTCCTCGCACGTGAGGCGAGGCCTAACAATGATTCCCACTGACTCATGATTCGGCACCTGTGACAGCTTGTTCTAGCTGTTCATAAAGTGTCTCGCTCGTCTTTACTTTCAGATGATGATCAAGCGTTCGTTTTTTCTCTGCTAAACGAATCACATCGACATCTCTTGACAAATACGCGCCACGACCGTTCAGTTTGCCGGTCGTGTCGATGACGACGTCGCCTTCCGGCGTCCGTACGACACGAATCAAATCGTTCTTTGGTAACATCTCTTGAGTGATCACACATTTACGCAAAGGAAGTTTCTTTTGCTTCATGGTCATTCCTCTTCTTTTACCGCGGTTGGTTCGAGCGTCACATCAACCGAGTCAGTCTGTTCAACTTCATTGTGAACAATTTCTGGCGTTGATTCAACTTTTTCGGCATACGTATCGAACAAGTTCATGCTCTCTGCATCCGTCTCACTCTTAATATCAATTTTCCAACCTGTCAACTTGGCGGCGAGGCGCGCGTTTTGACCGCGCTTCCCGATCGCGAGCGACAATTGATAGTCCGGCACGACGACTGTCGTCGACTTGTTCGGTTCATTGACATATACGTCAACGACTTGAGCCGGGCTGAGTGCGTTTTTAACGAACTCTTTTGGATCGTTCGACCAACGGACGATGTCGATCTTCTCACCGTTCAATTCATCGACGATCGTCTGGACACGTTGCCCTTTTGGACCGACACATGCGCCGACCGGATCGACGATGTCTGAGTGGACCGCGATTTTCGAACGGTCTCCCGCTTCACGCGACACCGACATGACGTCGACCGTCCCGCTCGCGATTTCTGGAACTTCGAGTTCGAACAAACGACGAAGTAGGCCAGGATGCGTCCGCGACACTTGAATCGCCGCGCCAGAACCTTTCGTCGTCGAGTCAACTTTCGTCACGTATACTTTGATGCGTTCATGAATCTTATACGACTCGTTCGGCATCTGTTCATTCGGCGTCAACACCGCCTCGATGTTGTTCTCTAAACCGATGTACAAGTTGCGCGGGTCAAACCGCTCGACGATCCCTGTCATGATCTCGTCTTCTTTATCGACGAAGTGGTTGTAGATGCGTTCGCGCTCGGCTTCACGCATCTTTTGCGTGACGACTTGTTTGGCCGTCATCGCTGCGACACGACCGAAGTCGCTCGGTGTCACTTCTTCTTTATGGAAGTCCCCTAACTCAAAGTTCGGGTCGATCTCGTGCGCTTCTTCAAGCGAAAGCTGTTGGTCCGGATGCGTCAGGCGTTCAACGACTTCGAGAAGCGCGAACACGCGAATGTCACCTGTCACTTGGTCAAACTCAACTTTGACGTGCTCGTTCGGGTTGGCGACGTTTCGGCGATATGCCGAAATGAGCGCCTGTTCAAGCGCGTCGATGATGATTTCTTTCTCGATCCCTTTTTCTTGTGCAATCTGTTCGATTGTTGTGAGTAATTGTGGCCCCATCTTTACCTCTCCTTAACTAAACGTGACCGCTAGGCGGGCTTGTGCAATTTTATCAACCGGTAGCGATATCGCTTTTTTTCTAGTCTTGATGCGCGTTTCGACAACTGCGGTCTCGCCGTCGTACTCCGTCAAAATACCCTCGAACTCTTTGGCACCTTCAATCGGGGCAAACGTTTTAATGTAGACGTTTTTCCCGATCGCCCGCTCAAAGTCAGTCGGCTTTTTAAGTGGTCGTTCGGCACCGGGACTCGAGACGTCAAGATAATAGGCTTGTTCGATTGGGTCGGTAGCGTTTAATTTCTCCGAGAGTTGCTCGTTGATGTTGACGCAATCATCTAAATCGACGCCCCCCGGTTTATCGATATAGACGCGCAAGAACCAGTCTGGCCCTTCTTTCACGAATTCAACATCGACCAATTCCATGTTCGCTTGCTCGACAATCGGCAACGCGATTGTTTCGACGACTTCTGTTATTTTGGACACTCTCATCCCTCCTTCTGGCTTTTACATACAAGAAAGGAGTAGGGTTCCCTACTCCTTTCCGTCGTAGTATCCAACATTGTTCGATACCAATATATCATATTTTCCCGCTTTTTCGCAACTTACACCCCAAAATCAAAGAACGAAAGTTGGTTCTCGTCAGGCAGGCCTTCGAGACATTTCATCGTATCGAGCGTCTCGATAATCGTCTTCGACAATTTCGCCCGTTTCCGGAGATCCTCTTTTGACAAGAACTGACCTTCGGCACGCGCCTCGACAATCGCTTTCGCCGCGTTCGTCCCGAGTCCATCGACAGCGTTGAACGGTGGAATGAGCGTGTTGCCTTCAATCAAGAACTCGGTCGCATTCGAACGATAAAGATCGATGTTTTGGAATTTCATGCCGCGTTCGAGCATCTCAAGCGCGAGTTCGAGCACGGTGTGAAGCCCTTTATCTTTCGCCGTGGCGTCGAAGCCTTTCTCCCGGATATCAGACATCGCCTTGCGGACGGCCTGAGACCCTTTGATCATCGCCGACAAATCAAAATCGCCGGCGCGGACCGTAAAGTATGTCGCGTAATACAGAATCGGGTGGTGCACTTTGAAGTAAGCGATCCGTACGGCCATGAGCACGTACGCGGTCGCGTGTGCTTTCGGGAACATGTATTTGATCTTCTTACAAGAAGAGATGTACCATTCCGGGACGCTGTTCTCCCGCATCTCTGACTCCATATCGTCAGACAAACCTTTCCCTTTACGGACCGACTCCATGATCTTAAAGGCGAACGACGGCTCAAGTCCGGCGTAGATCAAGTAGACCATAATGTCGTCACGACACCCGATGACGTCTTTCAGTTCACACGTCCCGTTATAGATCAACTCGTTCGCATTCCCGATCCAAACGTCCGTCCCGTGAGACAGCCCCGAAATTTGGACGAGCTCTGAGAACGTGGACGGTTTCGTCTCTTCAAGCATTTGCCGGACGAACTTCGTCCCAAACTCAGGAATACCGAGCGTCCCTGTTTTTGACTCGATTTGCTCCGGTGTGACACCGAGCACTTCCGGTGACGAAAAGATTTTCATGACGGTCGGATCATCCGTCGGGATCGTCAACGGGTCGATGCCTGATAAGTCTTGGAGCATCCGGATGACGGTCGGGTCATCGTGTCCGAGAATATCGAGCTTGAGCAAGTTGTCGTGAATCGAATGGAAGTCGAAGTGTGTCGTCTTCCATTCAGACGTTCGGTCGTCGGCCGGATACTGGATCGGCGAGATTTCGGCGATGTCCATATAGTCCGGGACGACGATAATCCCGCCTGGATGCTGCCCGGTCGTCCGCTTGACACCGGTGACACCCGAGACGAGACGATCGACTTCGGCGTTCCGGTAAATCTTATCGTTTTCGGTCGCATAGCCTTTCACATATCCGTACGCCGTCTTGTCGGCAATCGTCCCGATCGTCCCGGCACGATAGACGTACTCTTCTCCGAACAACACTTTCGTGTACGCGTGAGCGTGAGGCTGGTACTCACCTGAGAAGTTCAAATCGATATCCGGTACTTTGTCCCCTTTAAAGCCAAGGAACGTCTCGAACGGGATATCGTGTCCATCTTTCGTATACCACGTCCCACACTCCGGACATTGCTTGTCCGGAAGATCGTAACCGGAACCGATCGACCCGTCATTAAAGAAGTGAGAGTGTTGACACTTCGGACAGACATAATGCGGTGGTAGTGGATTGACCTCGGTGATCTCGGTCATCGTCGCGACGAGACTCGACCCGACCGATCCCCGTGAACCGACGAGGTAACCGTCGTCGAGTGACTTCTTGACGAGTTTATGTGAGATCAAATAAATGACGGCGAAGCCGTGGCCGATGATTGATTTCAGTTCCTTCTCGAGCCGGGCCTCGACGATCTCCGGAAGCTCGTCCCCGTAAATCGAGCGGGCCATGTCATAACTCATATTACGGACCTCGTCGTCCGCCCCTTCGATTTTCGGCGTATACAGTTCATCCGGGATGATTTGAATCGCTTCGATCTGGTCGGCGATCGCGTTCGGATTCGTGATGACGATCTCCCGTGCGAGCTCGTCACCTAAAAAATTAAACTCTTCCATCATTTCTTTCGTCGTCCGGAAATGGGCATGGGGCAACTCTTTTCTCGTGTTAATGAAGTTGGCCCCGCCTTGCGTCCGGATCAGGATTTCGCGATACGACCGATCCGTCCGGTCCAAGTAATGGACGTTCCCGGTCGCACAGACCGGAAGTCCGGCTTGACCTGCCACGCGAATGATCCGTTTGATGATGTCACGAAGTTCAAGCTCGTTCGCGACGATCTCTTTATCGATCAGATGCATATAAAGTGCCGGCGGATGAATCTCGATGAAGTCATAAAATGCCATCATCTTCTCGAGCTCTTCGTCCGACTTGTTCAAGGCGGCGTCAAAGATCTCGCCGTTGTCGCACGCCGAGCCGATGAGCAGCCCTTCTCGGCGCTTCTCGATCTCTGAGCGCGGCATCCGAGCCATCCGGAACAAATAGTCGATGTGCGACAACGAGATCAACTCATACAAGTGGCGCAATCCTGGTTTTTTCGTCTTCGCGTAAACCGTCGCATGAAACGGACGGATCTTCGAGACGTCACTGCCGACTTTCGCGTTCAGTGACCGATGCGTCTGCATCTCGAACATCTGTTTCGCCAAATCGAGCAACTTCATGAGCAGGTACGCCGTCGCCTCGGCATCATAGATGGCCCGGTGATGCTGCGTCAATTCGATATCAAACCGTTTGGCGAGCGTGTTGAGACGGTGGTTTTTGAGCGTCGGTAAAATCGTCCGGGCCAGTTCAAGCGTATCGATGACCGGATAATCGTCCGGCTCATGTCCTCCGCTTCGGAGCGTCGCCTCGAGAAAGCCCATATCGAACGAGGCGTTATGAGCGACGAGAATCCCGTCCCCGCACCAGTCGACGAACTGTTTCGCGATCACTTCCGGGTCGGGCTGTCCGTGGACCATGTCATCCGTGATCCCGGTCAGTTCAATCGTCGTCGCCGAAAGTTGATGTTTCGGGTCGGCGAACGCTTCGAACCGGTCGATGATCTCACCGTCTTTAATCTTGACGCCGGCGAGTTCGATGATTTTGTTGTAGACGGCCGACAGACCGGTCGTCTCGACGTCGAACACGACGTACGTCGCCTCGTCGAGCGAGACGTCGGTCGGATGATACGCGACAGGCACGCCGTCATTGACGACGTTCGCCTCGACACCGTACAAGATTTTAATGTCGTTCTTTTTCCCGGCATAATATGCTTCCGGGAACGACTGCACACCGGCATGGTCGGTGATGGCGATGGCGCGATGACCCCACTTGGCGGCCCGGGCGACGAGCGCCGACACGTTCGTGACCGCATCCATCTGGCTCATCTGCGTATGGGCGTGCAGTTCGACGCGCTTCTCCCCGGCCCATTCGTCCCGCTTCGGTTCGACTTTCACTTCTTGGAGCTGCGACGCCATCATGCACAGTTCGCGCATGAAGCTATCGTCTTCGACTCGTCCGGCCGCTTGGATCCACATGCCTTTTTTGACGGCACTGAGCATACGGTCGTCATCATCGTCACGTGCGAACACTTTGACGATGAGCGAATCGGTATAATCGGTCATCTTGATCGTGAATAGCTTCTTCCCGCTCTTCAACTCTTTCCGTTCGGCTGAAAACACGAGTCCACGGATGGCGACACGGCGTTCTTCTTCGATAATCGTCTTGATCGGGACGATCTCGTCTTTGATCAAGGCGCCCATCCGCACTTCCGTGATCGGCTCATCGTTCGTCTCGGTCGCTTTGGCGAACTGGGCCGCGAGTGCGAGTTTCGCCTGTTCGATATCTTCTTGGACGACTTGTTCACGCAACGCCTGATTCGCTTCCGCGTCTTCTGAGAAACTGGCTTGGCACGGCTTTTTCATAAACCCGTAAGCACTGTAGAGCGCTTGAACTTCTTGGCACAGCTCTTTATCGACATAGCTCGCCTCAGGTGCGGAGCGGACGGGAATGAGCAACTTGTTTTGCTCGAAGCGCGGTTTGACAGTTGCGAAATAGCTTCGCATCGCCCCCGACACTTGACTGAGCTCACTGACGATGCGCGGCCAGTAGTCGATATAATCCTGCTCGCTTCCACCTGTCTCTGTCGTAAAACGAGCATACACTTCATCGGCAAACGTCGCGTACCGATTCTCGACCCGACTCATGAACAATTGATAAACCTCATATGGCAACACTTGGCGCATCTTAAAGTAAAACGTCCACGTCCGTCGCTGTTTATTGACGACAAGACGCGATAGTTCCGCTCCGTCGAACTGATCACTCTCTGTCGTGATCCCGAGATCCGTCAACAGTAATTGCATCTTTTGATTTGCTTCCACGGGTAAGTCGTCCCCCCCTTTATATGACAATGTCGAAAAATGAAGGTGACGGCAAGAAACCGTCACCTTCATCGATCAATGCGTCTCGTTGAGTTGCGCGACAATCACTTGCGGCAACTCCTCTACCGTCGTTTCAATCACTTCGCCCGTCGCACGGACTTTCACTTCGACGATGCCTTCGCCGGCTTTCTTCCCGACGTTGATACGAATCGGCAAGCCGATCAAGTCAGCGTCGGCAAATTTAACGCCGGCCCGTTCTTTGCGGTCGTCGTACAATACATCATACTTCGATGATAGTTCACCGTAAAGTCGATTCGAAAGTTCGAGTTGCGTCTCGTCTTTCGCGTTGATCGCAATCAAGTGCAGATCAAACGGTGCGACACTCTTCGGCCAAACGATACCGCGGTCGTCGTGATGCTGTTCGACGATTGCCGAAAGCGTCCGCGAGACACCGATGCCGTAACAACCCATGATGAGTGGTTCCGCCCGGCCTTCTTCGTTCAAGAACGTCGCGCCCATCGCCTCTGAGTAGCGCGTACCGAGTTTGAACACTTGACCGACCTCGATCCCACGTGCGAACCGGACTGGACCAGATTCGTCCGGTGCCAAGTCGCCTTCGACGACGAAGCGGAGGTCGTGATACGTCAAGTGCGACAAGTCGCGTTCTGCATTGACGTGCATGAAGTGCGTGTTCGCAACGTTGGCGCCACATACCGCATCGACTAAATATTTAACGGCGTAATCGGCGACGACTTTGACCGGTGCGTTGATCGGTCCGAGCGTCCCTGGTTCACAGCCGAACAATTCAATAATCTTCGACTCGTCTTCCATTTGGATATCGAGTCCGCCGAGGGCGTTCTTCACTTTGACATCGTTCGCTTCGTGATCGCCGCGAACGATCGCCATGACCGTCTCGCCGTCGACGTTGAACAACACCGACTTGATCGTCGTGTTCGTCTCCACGCCCAAGAATCGCGCCACGTCTTCGATCGTCTTATGATCTTTCGTATCGACTTGCTCGAGCTCGAGCACAACACCCGCTTGCATGTCGTAACGGTCAAGCGTTTCCGCCATCTCGATGTTCGCCGCGTATGACGACGAGTCCGTGTAGACGATCGTATCCTCACCGATTTCGGCGAGCGCCTGGAATTCGTGCGTGTCTTTCCCGCCAATCGCGCCTGAATCGGCCACGACCGGACGATACTTCAAACCGGTGCGGTCAAAGATGCGCGAATAAGCGTTGTACATATTGTCGTACTCTTCGTCCAAATCAGCCTGTGTGGCGTGGAACGAGTAGGCATCTTTCATCAAAAACTCACGTCCGCGTAATAATCCGAACCGCGGACGACGCTCATCGCGATACTTCGTCTGAATCTGGTACAAGTTGACCGGTAACTTCTTATACGAGTTCAACTCGTCACGGACGATCGACGTGATCAACTCTTCGTGGGTCGCTCCAAGTGCGAAACGGCGGTCATGACGGTCCGTCAAACGCATCAGTTCAGGTCCGTAGATGTCCCAACGTCCCGTCTCTTCCCATAGCTCCGCTGGTTGGATCGCCGGCATGAGCAGTTCTTGCGCCCCGGCCCGGTTCATCTCTTCACGGATGATCGTTTGAATATTTTGTAACACACGATGACCGAGTGGTAAATAAGAGTAGATCCCCGCTGCATTTTGTCGAATAAATCCACCGCGCACGAGAAGTTGATGGCTGACAGCTTCAGCGTCAGCAGGAACCTCTCTCAAAGTAGGCATAAGCAATCTCGATTGTTTCATAAATATCAACGTTTCCCTTCTCTAACACAGTCTATTTAAAAAATGATTGGATATCGTTCCAAGTGACGATGAGCATGAGCAGCATAAGCAGGGCAAATCCGATAAAGTGGACGAACCCTTCTTTTTTTGGATCGATCGGTCGACCACGCACTGCCTCGAACAACAAGAAGATGAGTCGTCCCCCGTCAAGCGCCGGAAGTGGCAACAAGTTGAAGATCGCCAAGTTGACGGATAACAGTGCCGTCCAGTTGAGCAACATGACGAAACCGCTCGCCGCCACTTCGTCGGTCATGCGGACAATCCCGACCGGACCTGCGAGTTGATCGACTCCGACTTGGCCGGTCACTAAATCACCGACCGCAGAGAAAATCAATGTCGACATCGTCCACGTCGTCTCAGCTCCTGTTGTGAACGCTTTTGTCGGTGATCGCTCGAGCGCATTTGTCACGCCAAGGATACCGACCGTCTCGCCATTTTGTTCGACTGCTTGAGGTGTGAGCGTTACCGTTTGTTCCTCACCCGCCCGAATATAGGTCACCTCGGTCGGTGTATCGGCACGATCGGCCAAGACCGTTCGAAGATCGAGCCAGTTATCAATCGTCTCACCCTCGATCGAGACGATTTCGTCTCCGGTGACGAGCCCGGCTTGATCAGCCGCCGAATCCGGTTGTACTGTCCCGATTTGTCCGTCGTCTGTCGGTGTGCCTTGCACGAGACCGACAATAACGAGCAAGACGAAGGCAAGGACGAAGTTCATGGCCGGACCGGCTGCGATCGCGAGCACCCGTTTCCAAACTGATTGCGCTCCGAACGTGCGGTCGTACGGTGCGATTTGAATCTCCATACCTTGATCGACGAGAAGCGTATCGCGCTCGAGTGTGTACACCCGCACTTCTTCGTCGACGAGCAATTGAATCTTCAATTCACGGATCGAATCGAACTTGTCGACCGTTCCGACGACGTGTACATCCGTCGCTTGGTCCGGTTGGAAATAGACGCGGTCGACTGTGCCCGCGCTCGTTAACCGGAGCCCGACTTGTTGACCGGCCTTCACTTCGATCGGCTCGAAATCCTCACCCGCCATCTTGACGTAACCACCGATCGGCAATAAGCGAATTGTATAGAGCGTCTCATTCTTTCTGAACGAAAAGATTTTCGGTCCAAACCCGATTGCAAATTCGTGACAGAGAATCCCTGCCCGTTTCGCCATGACGAGGTGTCCCCATTCATGAACTGAAATGAGCACCCCAAACATCAAAACGATGGCGATAAAAGTTTGCATGATCTATTCCCCACCTTCACTTTCGTTGCTGAATTTGTTCACGAACCGATTGATCGACTTGAAGGATCTGCTCAAGCGTCGGTTCTACAATGACTGTATGTGCATCCATCGCTTGCGCGACGATCGATTCAATCTCGACGAACGCAATCTTTCCGTTCAAGAACAAATCGACAGCCGTTTCGTTAGCCGCATTCAACACGGTCGGCATTGAACCTCCTTGACGACCTGCTTCATACGCTAGTCGAAGAGCCGGATAGCGATCGAAATCGGCTTCCGCAAAATGGAGCGTCCCGATTTCTCTCAAGTTTAACCGCTTGTTCCCTTCGATTTCAAGCCGTTTCGGGGTAGAGAGCGCATAGAGGATTGGTCCCCGCATATCGGGGTTTCCGAGTTGCGCCATGACTGCGGCGTCTTTAAACTCGACCATCGAGTGAATGATCGACTCCCGATGGAGCACCACTTCAATATCATTATAATCGATATCGAACAACCAGTGCGCTTCGATGACTTCGAGCCCTTTGTTGAACATCGTCGCCGAATCGATCGTGATTTTTGCACCCATCGACCAGTTCGGATGATTGAGCGCTTCTTCGACGGTCACGTTCGCTAATTCAGCGCGTGTCCGATCGCGGAAACTTCCGCCTGAGGCCGTCAAAATGATTTTTGAAACGTCCTCACGACGCTCTCCGTTCAGGCATTGGTAGATGGCCGAGTGTTCACTGTCGACCGGAAGCAAACTGACGCCGTGCTCTTTGACGGCGGCCATGACGAGATGTCCGGCTGTGACGAGCGTTTCTTTGTTCGCCAAGGCGATATCTTTACCGGCTTTAATAGCGGCAAGCGTCGGCTCTAAGCCGACTGCCCCGACGACGGCCGTCACGACCACATTGGCCCGCTCAGCGGTCGCACATTCGATCAACCCTTCGAGTCCGATAAAAAAGAGTGGTTCGTATGTAAGGCGTGGCTTGAGCTGTTCGAGTACCTCGATCGTTTTGGCTGATACGTATTTCGGGCGAAGGCGGTTGATCCATTCCTCGGCTACCTCGACGTTCGTTCCGAACGCGTACGCCTCAAGTTCAAACAAGTCGGGGTGCTGCTCGATCACATCGCACGTCTGTACGCCGATCGAACCAGTCGCCCCGATTAAGCTGATTCGCTTCATCTTGACACTCCTTTTACAACAAATTGAAAATCCAAATGACGGTGAATACCGCGATCATACTATCAAATCGGTCTAAAATGCCACCATGTCCCGGTAATAGATGTCCAGAATCTTTTACGCCAAACTGACGTTTGTACGCTGATTGTACCAAATCACCGAGCTGGCCGACGACAGAAACGACAACCGCTAAGACGAGCACTTCGACGAGCGGTAGGACCGGTTCAATCAAGACATAGACGACACCGACGACGACAGCTGAAACAATACCGCCGACAGCTCCTTCGATCGTCTTGTTCGGACTGATCGAGGGCCATAGTTTCGTCTTGCCGATCGCTTTCCCCGTGAAATACGCACCCGAATCGGTCGCCCAAATGATAAATAAGACGAGCAATACTTTCGCCAGCCCGTCTTCAGACAGACGGACGAGGGCAAAGCTTGAAAACCCGATGACGAGATAAACAGCCGAGACGAAATAAAAACTCGCATCTTCATATGTGAAACGGTTTTTCGTGACGACCGTCCAAAAGAGAAGCAGCATTAACCCGAGCACCATCCATTGACTCGTCGAAATCGGAAGTTCACTCGTCAACAACTGCCGTTCTAAGAGCATCATGACGAACGGGAACGCTACGAGCAACGATGTCACGAGGAACGGGAACGCTGTCAGCTTATGCTCACGCATCATCGTAAACTCGCTCAAACCGATCAAAGCGAGCACGCCCATCAAGATGACGAACGGGCTGCCGCCAAGGGCGATCAAGCTGACAAAGATGGCGCCGGCCCAAAGTCCGGTAATAATTCGTGTTTTCATATTACACTCCACCAAACCGACGCGTACGTGTATTGTACGCTTCGATTGCTTCGACGAAGTGCTCACGTTTGAACTCGGGCCACAATACGTCTGTGAAGTGGAGTTCGGCATACGCCCCTTGCCAGAGCAGGAAGTTCGATAACCGTTGTTCACCGCTCGTCCGAATGATCAAATCGACATCTTGCATATTCGTCATGAGCCGCTCTCCGATCATCGACTCGTCGATCTCATCTGGATTGATGTGTCCGGCCGACACGTCGCGCGCAATGTCACGCATCGCTTGGATGAGTTCGTCACGGCCGCCATAGTTCAACGCGAAGACGAGGTCTAACCCCGTGTTTGTCGCGGTACGCGTCCGCGCTTCCTCGACCGCCTCGCGTGTTCCGCGCGGCAGTTTCGACACGTCACCGGCAACGAGCACTCTGACGTTTTGTTCGTCGAGTTCTTTTAAGTCGGTCTCTAAAAATTGCTTCGGCAACTTCATCAAAAAATTGACTTCTTCTTCTGGACGCGTCCAGTTTTCGGTCGAGAACGCGTAAAGCGTCAGCGACTTGATGCCGAGCTCTTGAGCCGTCCGGACTGATTCACGGACCGATTTCATCCCTTCCCGGTGACCCATGATGCGCGGGAGCCCGCGTTTCTTCGCCCAACGGCCGTTTCCGTCCATGATGATGGCGACATGTTCGGGGATGCTCAATTCCGCCTCAGTCTTCGTTTTAGGATTCACCCATTTAAACATAGTCTATCCTCCTGATTGTATGAAAGAGGGACCCTTTCAGTAAAAGGGTCCCCACACAGCTTTTTGGTATACCACTTCCGTGATTATACTTCCATGATCTCTTTTTCTTTGACCGCTGCAGACTCATCAATCTTTTTGATGTAAGAATCCGTTAACGTTTGAACGTCGTCCGCGTAACCACGGAGGTCGTCTTCTGTCAAATCTCCATCTTTTTCAAGCTTCTTCAAGTTCTCGTTCGCGTCACGACGAACGTTACGAACCGCAACTTTCGCTTCTTCCGCATACTTCTTCGTGATTTTAACGAGTTCTTTCCGGCGCTCTTCCGTCAAGGCAGGGATTGCTAAACGGATGACTGTCCCGTCCGAAGATGGCGACAGACCGAGATCCGCTCTTTGAATCGCTTTCTCGACTTCCGTTACGAGCGACTTGTCCCAAGGTTGGATCAACAAAAGACGAGCTTCTGGCGTGTTGATGTTCGCTACTTGGTTGAGCGGTGTTGGCACACCGTAGTAGTCGACTTGGACCGGGTCCAAAATCGATGCACTGGCGCGTCCGGTGCGGAGCGTCCCAAAATCACGTTTTAATGATGTATGGGCTTTAACCATCTTTTCTTCAGCCGTTTTCATAACTTCGTTTGCACTCATGAATTGATTCCTCCCACTACCGTCCCGATATGTTCCCCGAGAACGACACGTTTGATATTTCCTTCTTCAAGCAATGAGAATACAATCAGCGGAATATGGTTGTCCATGCATAGTGACGTCGCTGTCGAGTCCATGACTTGGAGACCGTCTTTTAAAACGTCCAAGTATGTGAGTGACTCGTATTTGACCGCATCCGGGACAAGTTTCGGGTCTGCCGAGTAGACGCCGTCGACGTTGTTTTTCCCCATTAAGATGACATCAGCTTCGATCTCGGCTGCCCGGAGCGCTGCTGTCGTATCTGTCGAGAAGTATGGGTTACCCGTCCCTGCTGCAAAGATGACGACCCGGCCTTTTTCAAGGTGGCGCATCGCCCGGCGGCGGATATACGGTTCAGCAACTTGACGCATTTCGATTGATGTTTGGACGCGGGTTTGGACACCGTGTGTTTCGAGGCTGTCTTGAAGTGCAAGCGAGTTAAGTACAGTTGCGAGCATGCCCATGTAATCGGCATTGGCCCGGTCCATACCGAGTTCGCTTCCCGTCTTTCCGCGCCAGATGTTTCCGGCACCTACGACGACCGCTACTTCGACGCCCATGGCGACTAACTCTTTAATCTGTCCAGAAATCGAGTTGACGATTGCCGGATCGATTCCGTATCCTTGATCTCCTGCGAGCGCTTCTCCACTCAATTTTAACACAATTCTCTTATATTTCGGTTCCATACTTTGCCTCCTCATGCTTGAAAAAAGGGAACACGCTCCCTTAACGAACTAACTCAAGGTTATACAGACGTGTTCCCAATTTTAATTGCATCATCATATATGACGCAGATTATTTTTTAAGTTGGTTCATTACTTCTTCAGCAAAGTTTTCTTCGCGTTTTTCCATACCTTCTCCAACTTCGAAACGTACGAACGAGTTGATACGGCCGCCTTTAGACTCTACGTATTTTCCAACTTTGAAGTCAGCGTCTTTGACGAACGTTTGGTCGACGAGGCAGATTTCTTCGAAGTACTTGTTCATGCGTCCCGCGATCATCTTCTCGACGATGTTAGCAGGTTTGCCTTCGTTGATCGCTTGTTCAGTCAAGACTTTCTTCTCGCGCTCTGCTTCTTCAGCCGAAACTTCGTCACGTGTCGCGTAAAGTGGGTTAGCTGCTGCTACGTGCATCGCTACGTCTTTCGCTACTGACTCATCTGTCGTGCCGTCGATGACGACGACCGAACCGATGCGTCCGCCCATGTGAAGGTAAGTGCCGAATACAGCGTCGTCCGCTTTTTCAAGAACAGCGATGCGACGGAGCGAGATTTTCTCTCCGATTGTCGATGCTTCTTCTTGAATGTGTGTTTCGAGTGTTTTACCAGCCACGAATTCAGAAGCGTGAGCTGCTTCGACTGTCGTCGCGCCTGAAGCGAGAACCGCTTTCGCCACGTCGCTGACGAGTGTTTGGAACTTCTCGTTTTTAGAAACGAAGTCCGTCTCTGAGTTGACTTCGACGAGAGCAGCTTTGTTGCCTTCAACCGCTACTGCTGTCAAGCCTTCAGCTGCGATACGATCGCCTTTAGCTGCTGCTTTAGCAATCCCTTTTTCACGTAGGAAGTCGATTGCCGCTTGCATGTCACCGTCTGTTTCCACGAGTGCTTTTTTGCAATCGAGCATACCTGCTCCTGTTTTTTCACGAAGTTCTTTTACCATTGCTGCTGTAACTGCCATCGGAAATTCCTCCTTGTAAAACTTACATTTTTTTAAAATAAAAGCACTAGGCTTCGAATAGACTATGTCCTAAAAAAAGGTGATAAAAGGCTTTCCCTTTATCACCTGTTGTCTAACTGATTACTCAGCTTCTGTAGCTTCAGCTTCTGGAGCTACAGCTTCTTCAGCAACTTCTTCTTCGCCTTGCTTCGCTTCGATGATCGCATCAGCCATCTTAGAAGTGAGCAATTTAACCGCACGAATTGCATCGTCGTTCGCTGGGATAACGTAGTCGATTTCATCTGGGTCACAGTTTGTATCGACAATCGCAACGATTGGGATGTTCAATTTGTGAGCTTCTGCAATCGCGATCCGCTCTTTGCGTGGGTCAACGATGAAGAGAGCGTCAGGAACGCCTGGCATATCTTTGATTCCGCCGAGGAACTTCTCAAGACGTGTCATTTCTTTTTTCAAGATGATGACTTCTTTTTTAGGAAGTACTTCGAACGTGCCGTCAGCTTCCATTTTCTCAAGTTGCTTCAAGCGGTTAATACGCTTTTTGATTGTTGAGAAGTTTGTGAGTGTTCCACCCAACCAACGCTCATTGATGAAGTACATACCTGAACGGAGTGCTTCTTCTTTGATTGTATCTTGAGCTTGTTTTTTCGTACCTACGAAGAGGACGTTTCCGCCTTCTGCCGCGAGTTCACGAACGAAGTTGTAAGCTTCGTCTACTTTTTTAACCGTCTTTTGAAGGTCGATGATGTAGATTCCGTTACGCTCCGTGAAGATGTATTTCGCCATTTTTGGGTTCCAACGACGTGTCTGGTGACCGAAGTGTACACCAGCTTCGAGCAATTGCTTCATTGAGATTACTGCCATGATAAATTTCCTCCTTGTGGTTTAAAAAAGTCCTCCGCCTCGTTCATCGTTGTACTCCGACCTTTCGGCACCGAGGAATACCATCCCGAGACGTGTGTGATGTGTTTAACACCGAAAATTACTATAGCATAAGTCTTCAAATCCGGCAACTCTCACTTTTGTCGAAGTTTCGCATAAAGCGCCACTTCGCCTTCCCCTTTTCCGAGGAGACGTGCCGTGTCACGGACTGAATGACGGAGCAACACCTCTTCGACGCTCGGGTTAACCGCACCGTCTTCAGACGTTTCAGTTTCCATCTCGGCGATTTCAGTCGAGGTCGGTTTTGGCGATTCGGCCGCATCGTTTTTCACAACATCGCTCATCGATTCCATGAATGACAAGAGCAACGCCTCTGTCTCGCGTTTCTCGCTTTCGAGCCGATTGACGCGTTCGTTCAATGTTTGGATCTGCCGGAACCCGATCAACAGACCATAGGCAATCACGATCCCCGCGATCAGCAACACAAAAGTCATCCCTTCACCTCCTCACGATGTCTTTTCTTCTAGATACGAGCGGCCTAGTGCCTGTTTGAGTGTCTTTAACGCTTTCGAATGAATCTGTGAGATGCGGGAAGTCGATAATTCTAACACTTCCCCAATCTCCGTCAACGTCAACTCGTCAAAATAAAATAGCGAGACGACAAGACGTTCTTTTTCAGACAGTTGATCGATCTCGGTCGTCAGCACGTCGACTAACTCGCGTTGCAACAACGTGTCTTCCGGTTTTTCCGAATCGGGGTCAAAATACGTGACCGACATGACTTTCCCTTCTTCTTGGAGCGTCACCGCCTCGTCAATCGACAACATGTTCGCGAAATACCCTTCCGCCATCGCCTTTTCGATATCAGCGATCGGAAGCGCGCACGCGTCGGCCAATTCTTCTTTCGTCGGGGCACGGTGCAGCTTTTGCTCGAGTTGTTCGGCGACATGGTCAATCTTCTTCACGCGCTCCCGTACCGAGCGCGGCAGCCAATCGATTTTTCGAAGTCCGTCGATAATCGCGCCCCGAATCCGAAACGCCGCATACGTATCGAATTTATTATTATGTTCCGGATCATATTTCATGAGGGCATCGTACAATCCCATGTAACCCAAACTTTTCAATTCGTCGCGTTCGACGCTCTTTGGGAGCGTCACGATCATTCGTTGCACGTGATAATGGATCAGAAATTCATAATGTGATAATAATTCATTTGCCGTATCCATATCGCGGTCAGTATTCCAACGATCCCACAACTGGGTAAGCTGAGTCGTCATGTCGATCCCCCCTTATAGTTCTTTTGTTCCGATACTCACTGTCCGAATCGATAAGACGCATGTTGCCACGTCAAATTCAATCGTTCGTCCGTTATGCCCACCACAATCCTCAGCGATTAGCGGGATGTGATGTGCTTTTAAAGCGATGCGGATTGCTTCGGCATTTCGTTCCCCGATGCGCATCGCCGCGTTCTCATATTTGAATTGAAACATTTGGGCCCCACCGGCCATCTTGGCTTGCAGACGTCCTGCCCCGGCCCGTTTGAGCGACTCGACGAGCGCGTCAATTGCCGTATCCGCATATTTCCCGACTTCGATCGTCTGGTGTTTCCTTGCGATCGCCGAATCTGGAAGCATGACGTGCGCCATCGCCGCCACTTGCAGCCGGGCATCATACAAGATGACACCGACGCATGAGCCGAGTCCCGCCGTGCGGAGCCGGTTCGGTGC
This sequence comes from Exiguobacterium sp. SH5S13, assembly GCF_004337085.1. NCBI lineage: Bacteria > Bacillati > Bacillota > Bacilli > Caryophanales > Exiguobacterium > Exiguobacterium sp. SH5S13. Next base: position 87,655 of record NZ_SJUS01000001.1, read on the forward strand.
TGTCGTTTGCTTCCACTCGGCAATCCCGATTTTAAGAACTTCAGCCATGGCCAAGCAACCTTCGTTGAATCCGATCTAGCGAGCCGTGCGTCGGTAAGAAGAGCACATGCCCGGCACTCACCTTCTCGTCAATCATGAACGTCGTGTCGATATAGAGCGCGGCATCTTCTTCCGGTTGAACGGACGTGACGACAAATTCGACGATCGATCCGGCCATATCAATCGCGGTCGCCGGCACTTGAATCATGATCGGCGTATTGAGCCAGTCGCCTAACGCTCGCGCGTAGGCCCCGCTCATAATGTTACCGATCTCTTCCCACGCCGATTGACCGAGCTCGTTGTTCGATTGGAACGTGAACGGTGAGCCGATCAGCGAAGCCACCATACTCTCCGCATCATCCACCGGGAACATGATCAGGATCATGCCACTGATCTCGCCTCCAAGCTCTAACAGGACAGAGGCCACATGGCGCTCCGGACCGCCGACGCGGTCCGGTAAATACGTGATCGGTTCCATTTCGGCAGACGATACCGTGATGTTGACCGGCTTGGCGAGCAGTGTCGAGAGCGCGGTCGCCGCATGACCAGACCCGATATTCCCGAGTTCTTTTAACAAATCTTGTTCAAATTCACTCAGCATGTTGGTCCTCGAACAACGCGTTCGCATCGAGAAGCGAGAACAGCTTGTCCTCACCTTTGGCGATCGCCGTCAAGTGTGCCGAGTGCATCTCGTGGCTCGAATCCGGAATCGGTTCGATCCGGACTTCATCGCTCTCGACGACTTCGTTGGCACGATCGACGATAAAACCAGCATCGCCTTGATTCAAAGAAGCGATCAAAATCCGTGTCTCGTCTGTCGGTGCGATTTCTTCATAACCGAGGCGAAGCCTGAGGTCGATGACCGGCGTGACCACACCACGGAGGTTGATGACGCCCTTCACGTGTGCTGGTGCGTTCGGCACCCGGGTGACAGGTTGTAACCGTTCAATCGAACGGACTGATTGGACATCGATTCCGTACGTGTTCGATGCGAGTGAAAACACTACCCATTTTTGTTCCATCTTTCTTCCTCCTTAAAAGAGATCGTTGCTGTCTACGATGAGAGCGACCCGTCCATCTCCGAGAATCGTTGCCCCCGAAATAGCCGGAATACCTTCGAGATACGTCCCGAGCGGCTTCATGACAATCTCTTGTTGACCAATCAAGTCGTTCACGACGACTCCGACGAGTTTATTTCCTTTACGCACGACGACGACCGGGAACTGTGATTTTGTTTCCGAATCGATTCCGAAAATTTCTTTTAAATAAACGAGCGGGACGAGTTGTCCGCGGAAATCGAAGACACGTTCACGATGGGCCGTCAGGATGTTGGCTTCATCGAGCAATGTCGTCTCGAGAATCGATGACAATGGGATGGCATACGTCTCATCGCCCGCTTGGACGAGCATCGCCGAGATGATTGATAACGTGAGCGGTAGGCTGACTTGGAACTTGGTCCCTTGTCCGACCACTGTCTCGAGCGTGACCACACCACCGAGTGACTCGATTTTATTTTTGACGACGTCGAGTCCGACGCCACGACCTGACAAGTCTGTGACAACGTCTGCCGTTGAGAAGCCCGGTGCAAAGATGAGCATCGCGAGCTCGTTGTCCGTCATCGCCGCCGCTTCTTCAGTCGTGATGACACCACGTTCGAGCGCTTTCGACCGGACTTTATCGACATTGATTCCCGCTCCATCATCTTCGATCTCGATGAAGACACGGTTACCGCCATGGTAAGCACGGAGGGCGAGTCGCCCTTGTTGCGGTTTGCCGGCTTGGACGCGTTTGTCAGGAAGCTCGATGCCATGATCGATCGCGTTGCGAATCAAGTGGACGAGCGGATCGCCGATCTCATCGATTACGGTCCGGTCGAGTTCCGTGTCAGCTCCTGAGATATCGAGTTGAACTTTTTTATGAATGTCTTTCGCGACCGAGCGGACCATCCGTGGGAACCGGTTGAACACTTGCTCGATTGGCATCATCCGTAACGTCAACACGAGTGATTGCAGTTCGTTCGTGCCCCGTTTGATTTTCTCGACCGTCTCGTTTAGTTCAGGCTGTCCAACCTCGTCGGCAAGGCGTTCGAGTCGGCCGCGGTCGATGATGAATTCTTCAAACAAGTTCATGAGACGATCGATCCGTTCTAAATTGACACGAATCGTCTTCGCTTGAGCGACAGCTTGTTCTTTCGGTTCTTCTGCTTCTTGCGCTTTCGGTTTTATTTCTTGCACCGCTACCGTTTCTGCACTCACAGCAATTTCCGGCTCGCTCTCGCTCTCGCTCACGCCCGTAAATACCGAGACGTGGACTGTTTCAACTTCCGACACTTGCGAGACGGCGTGTTCGATGACTGCAGCCGTCTCTTGTGACAAGAACAAGACGTCAAACGACAAGTCGAACTGTTCTTGCTCAATCGCTTCCGTCTCCGGATGGGTCCGAACGACTTCACCGAGCTCTTGGAGACGATCAAACACCATGTAAGCCCGGGCTGCTTTTAAGACGACGGCATCCGATAACTTCACATGGAGTTGGAACGCCTCAAAACCGGTCTGTTTCGCTTGTTCGATGACCGAATCCGCATACAAGTCGACAGTAAACACCGACGATTCTTCCGCCGCAGCGACCGTTTGTTCTTTACTCCCGATAAACGACTGGAATGCCGAAACCGTCGCTTTGACGTCGACGTTCGTGCCGGTTCCACCCGTCTCGATGTCGGCAATCATCGCTTCAATTTGTTCCATTGCGGTAAACATCGTATCAAGCAACAATTGGTTGCTCTCTTTTTTGCCTGACCGGACAAGGTCAAGGGCGCTCTCCATTTCGTGTGTCAAGTTGGCCACGCTTTCGTACCCCATCGTCGCCGACATCCCTTTGAGCGTATGGGCCGAACGGAAAATCTCTTGAACCGCTTCAGCGCTAGCCGTCTGCTCAAATTTCATCAACTGTGTGTTGACCGATTGGATATGCTCTTGCGACTCATCCAAAAACAACCCTAAGTATTCGTTCACGTCCATCTATATTGCCTCCCTGTCGTTAGACTCGCTTCCACTGTTGCCGCAAATTCCCAATCAACCGATCCATGAAGTGCCGTGGCTTCGGTGGTGTACCGGTAAGCGTTGTCAAAATACGCTCAAGCCGCCAGCTAATATCACTCTTTCGGTCAAATTGGTAAAACGGGACTTGGGCGATGACCGCTTTCCTTACAGAAGCGTCATCTGGTAAAAAACCAAGGAACCGAATCGGTTTATTCAAAAACTGTCGGCATGCGACTTCCATACGTTCGTAACACTGGAGCGCTTCTTCCCCCGACTGCGCCCGATTGACAATGACCCCGATCGGTAAATCCGGACTTTGACGATGCACGAGTTTCGTGTACGCGTAACCATCCATCAGCGATGTCGGTTCTGGGGTCAGGATGAGAAACATCTCGTCACATCCTTCAATGAATCGTAACGATGTGTCCGTTGCTCCTGCTCCCATGTCAAACAGTACGTAATCATAAGTCGTCAGCACTTCAAGTTCACGCATTAAAAACTGCATGTCTGCTTCTGAGAATTGAACTAATGTGTCAAGTCCACTTCCCCCATGTAATATATCGACACCGTGCACGTCTTTCTGAACCGAAGACGCAAGCGGAGTCCGAGTTTTCACAGAATCGACCATCGTTTTAGACTGCGCCGCATTCAAAAGAATGTGCACGTTCGCCATCCCGATGTCGAGATCGACGATCAAGACACGCTTTCCGAGTTCGACGAGCCCGATTGCGGTATTCACGCAGACGTTCGTCTTGCCGACGCCGCCTTTTCCGCTCGCGAACGCGATTGTCGTTGGCGCGACATCCGTCTTCGCTCTTAAACGCCTTGCTTGGTCCATCGTGTCCACCCTTCCTTCTCAAGCATCTTTTGCGTCAAGATGTCTGGGTCGCCGGCGACCATATCGTCCGGCACTTCCTGGCCGTCTGTCAGCCAAGCGACGGGGAGTCCGCTCTCGCGCACCATCCGATACATCGCGTGGATATCACTCGTCTCATCCGATTTCGTGAAGATGAGCGACCGGAGCGGCAATTTTTCAAACTGTCGGTAAATCAAATCCATGTCTTTCATCTTCGACGTCAGACTGAGCACGAGTGACAAGCTCGTCTCCGAGAAGTCGTGATGGTTATGAAACTGTTCGACGTACGCCTCATCGCGGAAATTGCGTCCGGCCGTATCGATCAAGACGATATCTTTTCTTGCAAACAGTTGTTTCGCCCGTTTAAAGTCGTCAAAGTCATAGGCGACCTCGACGGGGATATTTAAAATCTCGGCGTATGTCTTCAGCTGTTCGATCGCTGCGATCCGGTACGTGTCGGTCGTAATCAAACCGACCGACATCCCTTGGTCGAGCTTATAGTGAGCGGCAAGCTTCGCGAGCGTCGTCGTCTTGCCGACACCGGTCGGACCGACGAGCATGATGTAGCGCAACGCATCCGGGACTGGTAAAAAGGAACTGCGGATCTGGTCATAGACGTATTGCTCGACGACCTCTAGCGATTTAGTCGTATAGTACAGTTCGTTGATTCTCTCTTCCCACGATTCATTCGTGAACGACTCAGACGCTAAGAGCGACTCGATATGGGTCAGCCCCGCCGGCAAACGCCTCTTTTCAGGAACAGGCGTCACCAGTTGTGGAGTGGGTGTAGGTGCAGGAACCGGCTTCGCCTTTGCTTGTTTCGGCTGCAGTTTCGGCTCGGTTCGAGGCTTGACCGTTAGCGGCGCTTTCTCGAGTGCGGCAATCACTTCAACTTCTTGTGAAGCGAACAACCCAAACCATCCTTTCTTGACTTGGCGAGAATTTAAGATGACAGCCTCGTCGCCGAGCTCTTGTTTCACTTTCGCCATCACTTCGGACATCGTCTTGCCTGTATATTTTTTAATTTGCATATTAAATCACCCCAATACTTTTCACTTCGAGCGAGCTGAGCAATTCGTTATACGCAAGGACCGGAACGTCAGGATAGTACCGTTCGAGCAGTTGTCTCACGAATATCCGAATCGTCGGCGAGCAAAGAATGACGGCCGAAGCCCCGTAGCGTTCAAACATCGACAGTTGTTCGCCAGAGCGCTCGATGATTTCGCGCGCTTGCTCCGGATCGAGCGCCAAATAGTTGCCGAACTCGGTTTTTTGGACAGCGTCTTGAATCAGTTGCTCGGTCTGCCCACCGAGTGTGACAACGTAGAGTGGACCGTCCGGCGGGCTGACTTGGTCAGTCAACTGACGGGCGAGTCCTTGACGACAGTATTCGCCTAATATATCAGCGTCTTTCGTCACTTTCCCATAATCGGCCATCGTCTCAAACAGGAGCGGCAAGTTGCGAATCGAGACGTGCTCTTTCAATAGATGACGAAGTACTTTTTGGATATCTCCGATTGAGAGCACGGATGGGGTCACATCTTCGACGAGCACCGGATGTGTCTCTTTCAAATGCTCGACGAGCTGTTTCGTCTCTTCCCGTCCGAGTAAGTCGGACGCATGTTTCTTGAGCGTCTCCGTTAAATGCGTGGCGACGACTGAAGGTGGGTCGACGACGGTGTAACCGCTCATCTCAGCCCGCGTCCGCGTCTCTTCATCGATCCAGAGAGCGGGCAATCCGAAAGCCGGTTCCGTCGTTTCGATCCCGTACACTTCAGGGTCTTCAATTCCAGGACTCATCGCCAAGTAGTGATCGAGTAATAACTCACCTTCTGCAACAACATTGCCTTTCACTTTGATCCGGTAAGCGTTCGGTGACAGTTGCAGGTGGTCACGAATCCGGACCGTCGGTAAGATGAACCCGAGTTCGAGTGCGAGTTGACGGCGGATCATGACGACACGGTCGAGCAGATCGCCGCCTTGCGATTCATCCGCGAGTGGGATCAGCCCGTAGCCGAACTCGAACTCGATCGCATCGATTTGCAGGAGCGAGACGACGGTCTCGGTCGGTGCCGCTGGTTCCTCATCCGGTAGCGGTTCAGCAATCGCTTGCTTCAGGCTGCGGCGCATCGAGTACGCCCCGAAGAATGTCGCACCCGCGATGAGCGTCGTCACCGGAAGTAAACTTGGTGACACGAAACCTAGCAAGAAGATGACCGTGCCCGCGATATAGAGCAACGTCGGATTTTGACCGAGCTGGTCGACCACGTCTTCCCCGAGATTGCCGTCCGAGACGGCACGGGTGACGATGATCCCGGTCGCCGTCGAAATGAGGAGGGCCGGAATCTGACTGACGAGCCCATCCCCGATTGTCATAAGCGAGAACGTCGTAAACGACTCACCGACAGGTAATCCCATTTGGACAACGCCGATGATGATACCGAAAATCAAGTTGATGACGACGATAATGATTCCGGCAATGGCGTCACCTTTTACGAATTTCGAGGCCCCGTCCATCGAACCATAAAAATCAGCCTCGCTTTGAATCTTTTTACGACGGATTTGGGCGTCTTTGTCATCGATCAACCCGGAGTTCAAATCGGCATCGATTGCCATTTGTTTCCCCGGCATCGCGTCGAGTGTGAATCGAGCCGAGACTTCAGATACCCGTTCGGCACCTTTCGTGATGACGACGAATTGGATGATGACGAGAATGAGGAATACGACAAATCCGACGAGAACGTTTCCGCCGATGACGAAGTTCCCGAACGTCGCAATGACTTCCCCACCATATCCGGTCGAGAGGATCGAACGGGTCGTTGACACGTTCAACCCTAGCCGGAACAGCGTGATGATCAGCAAGAGGGACGGAAAGACAGAGAAATCAAGCGCTTCCCGGGCGTTCATCGCCACGAGTAAAATCATGAGGGCGATCAATATATTTATAATGATAAGAAAATCTAGTAAGAACCCCGGTAACGGGATGACCAGCATGACGACGATCATAAGAACGCCAATCAATACTGCGAAATCTTTAGCTTTTACAGCCAACGCATACTCCTCCTCAAGACGGTTGTTTCAGTTGATAGACGAACGCCAGCACTTCGGCGATCGCCTGATAAAACGACTCGTCGACGACTTCTCCGATGTCTAGCTGCGCATAGAGCGCACGGGCCAGTGGTTTATTTTCCACGATCGGGATATCGTGCTCTTTTGCGACGTCACGAATATTGAAAGCGACTTGGTCGACCCCTTTGGCGACGACGAGCGGCGCAAAGTCTTTCGTATCGTCATAACGGATGACGACAGCGAAATGGGTCGGGTTAGTGATGACGACGTCCGCGTTCGGAATCTCTTGCATCATGCGCCGCATCGCCATCTCCCGTTGTTGTTGTTTGATTTTCGACTTGATGAGCGGGTCGCCTTCACTGTTCTTATACTCGTCTTTAATGTCTTGTTTCGACATGCGGATCGACTTTTCAAAGTCGAACCGTTGATAAAAGAAGTCGAGCAGTGCGAGCGCGAGCAACGCGACGCTGACCCAAAGCCCGAGTTCGATCGTGATTGCAGCGAGTGCGACGACCGATTCACGAACATGTTCGACGGCCATGCGTGACAATTCTTTTTGGTTTTGCCAAAGTATAGCGACCGCAGTCGTCAGGATAATCAATAATTTGAATAAGGACTTTAAAAATTCGACGACTGCTTTCATGCTGATGATGCGCTTGACCCCTTTGAGCGGGTCAATCCGCTCTAACTTTGGTTGAATCGCCTCTGTTGAGAACAGTGAACCGATTTGGAAATAGTTGATTAAAATACCGAACACGACCGCAACGATCAAGAACGGTGCTAAAATGATCCCGGCGCGAATGACCAAATCAATCATCATCCCGGACATGCCTTCTGATAAGTCGTACAGCAAATACGTTGGACCGAGCAGCTCTTTCGTCAGGCCAAACAACTGCTGACCGACATAAGGTCCGAGAAAAGATAACATGAGGAACATCGCGAACAAGGCGAACGCTCCGGTCAGATCGGCTGATTTCGCAACTTGTCCTTTTTTACGCGAGTCTTCTCGTTTTCGAGGTGTTGCTTTTTCCGTTTTTTCTCCTGCAAAAAACTGAAGATCGACCGATAAAGAGTATAGAGGCTTCATTGAGCGTCTCCTAACAACGTCATAAAATCACGTAATATTTCTTGCAACACCGGGATGAATTGGCTGATCCCATTCAACGTCAACCCCATCATCATGACCATCACGGAAAACCCGGCGATCAATTTGAACGAGAACCCGATGGCAAAAATGTTGAACTGCGGGGCCGATTTTGCTAAGAAGCCTAGCGCCAAGTCGACGAGAAGCAACGATGCCATGAGTGGGAACGCGAGTTGCAACGCGACCATCATCGTCATCGTTACGACCTTCACGGCCATCATGAGCGATGCTTCGCTAAAGTTGATCATCGGCTGACCAGGCGGATAAATTTGAAAGCTGTAATAGATACCGTCGATCAACAGTAAGTGCAAATTACTTGATAGCATGATGAACAGCGTAAAGATGTAATAAAATCGTCCGATCAACGGCGACTGTCCGCCAAACATCGGGTCATACGCTGACGCCATCGCCAGACCGAGCTGCAAATCGATGATTCCCCCGGCAATCTGTGGGGCAAAAAATAAGATGTTGATCAAAATGCCGAGCAGAAGTCCAATCAGCACTTCGTACAGCACTTGAACAATGAATGCTTGTCCGAGTTCAAGCGGCTCCGTTACCGTGAACATCGCATAATAAGCTAAAAAGGCGCTAAACGCGACACGGTGCATGACCGGAAGCTGCTTTGAAGAAAATAAAGGCACACTTACGAAAAATCCGGACAGACGAGCAAACGTCAATCCATATAAACTAATGAAATCGACCGCATTCATTTCGAGGCGACCTCGACCATCAGTTCAAAGATCATCCGCGTAAATCCTTCCATCTGTTGCAGCATCCACGGGGCGAAAACGACGAGCCCGATAAAGACCGCGACTAGCTTTGGAACGAACGATAATGTTTGTTCTTGAATTTGAGTCGTCGCCTGTAAAATCGAGATGACGAGTCCGACGACGAGGGCGATCAAAAGAAGTGGCATCGCAATCTTTAATAACGTCCATACACTCTCTGTCGCCAAATAGATGACCATTTCATGCGTCATAATCGTTCCTCCTACATACTTCTAAGCAATGATTCCACGATTAAGTGCCATCCATCCACTAATACAAACAACAACAATTTGAACGGCAGAGCGATCATGACCGGTGGAAGCATCATCATCCCCATCGACATGAGCACACTCGCCACGACCATATCAATGATCAAAAAAGGCAAGAAAATCATAAAGCCGATTTGAAACGCCGTCTTGAGCTCACTGATGGCGTAAGCTGGTACCATCGCGAGCAAAGGAACGTCTTCGACCGACTCCGGTTGCTCATAATTCCCGTATTTGATAAACAGTTGCAAATCTTCCTGTCGCGTATACTTTGCCATGAATCGTTTCATCGTGTTACCGGCTTCCTCGAACGCCTCATCTTGACTGATCTCGTCGTCCATATATGGAGACAACGCCTTGTCGTTTAAATCAGATAAGACCGGAGACATGACGAACAGCGTGATGAACAAGGCGAGTCCGATGATCAATTGGTTCGGCGGTGTCTGTTGTGTCCCTAAGGCTGGCCGAATGAACGACAGGACGACGACGACACGTGTAAAACAAGTCATCAAAATCAAGAATGACGGCGCCAGCGTGAGCAGTGTCAATACGACCAACAATTTAATCGAAGTCGACGTGCTGTCCGGCGTTTCTAAATTGATCAGTTGTTCAATCGTCGTCATTGCTTCTTCCTCACTTCTTCAATCTGTGACAGTTGTTGCTTGAACGTATCTAAGAACGTTGATGTATTCGAAGCGTTCAGTGAAGGTGCGTCATACGCTGCTTCATCGATCGATTCCGCGTCGATTCGATCAATCAATTGAATCGATTCACCGACACCGAGCACGTATACTTGCTCCCCTAGCTTGACGAGCTGCACCGAGCGGTCTTTCCCAAGCGGTACTCCGCCGAGATGTTTCATATGTTGCGCCGTCTTCACACCTTGCGTCCGTGCGTTTAACCAACGCATCAAGACGAGGAATCCTCCAATTACGACAACTAAACTCAAGACGACCTTGACCAACGTCCCGACCGTCGAGACGGTCGTAGGGACAGATTGATCTTTGGCTTCAGGCTGCTGTTGTTCGAACTGTTTATCCACGGTGGCGGCCTCGACCGTGGCCGGCATAGACAGCCCGACCACGAGCAGGAAAATCAACCACCACTTGTTCATTGCGCGACCGTTTTCGAAACTGCCTCGACGACACGTTCCGCGTTGAACGGTTTCACGATGAAGTCTTTCGCCCCCGCTTGGATCGCATCGATGACCATCGCCTGTTGTCCCATCGCCGAACACATGATGACTTTGGCGTTCGAATCGAACCCGCGAATTTCTTTCAATGCCGCCAGGCCGTCCATTTCTGGCATCGTGATGTCGAGAGTGACGAGATCTGGCGTGAGTTCACGGTATTTTGCGACCGCGTCAATACCGTTCTCTGCCTCGCCGACCACTTCAAACCCGTTCTTCGTTAAAATGTCTTTAATCATCATGCGCATGAACGCCGCATCATCTACCACCAAAATTTTTGCACTCATTATTCTTCCTCCTTAAACGATTCCAATCCGCTCATGCGGTTGGATGATTTCTGTTACACGTACCCCGAAGTTCTCTTCGATGACGACGACTTCGCCGCGGGCAATGCGTTGTTGGTTCACATAAATATCGACAGGTTCCCCCGCCAATTTATCAAGTTCAATGATCGATCCTTGCGACAGTTCGAGCACTTCTCGCACCGACCGTTTCGTCCGACCGAGTTCGACCGTCACGTTGAGCGGCACATCATACAGTAAACCTAGGTTTGCCGGCACCGAATCGTTTGACGTCGGGGCGTGGAGTGGCATGAACTCGGCTTGGCTAACCGCCACTTCCGGGGCTGACGTTTTTTCAGTGCGTGCCGGAGCAGGTGCCTGCGCTTTCGCTGGTGTGACCGCCGCTTGAACTTTCGGTTGCTCTTGTTTAGGCGCGGCCGGGGCTGACGTCGTAGCTGCGATCAGTTCGTTCACCAGTTGTTTCCCGAATTGAATCGGGGCAATTTGAACAATTTTTGAATCAATCAACGTACCGACTTTCAAATTGAACTCGATCAGTACCATCGTCTCCCAAAGCTCAAGCCGGTCAATGATCGTTTGATTTTTCGTCGCATCGAACACTTCGACGAGCGGCGGCGAAATATCAATCTTTTTAGAGAACACGGTCGAGAGCGATGTGGCCGCAGCCCCCATCATTTGGTTCATCGCTTCTTGAACGGCCGACAACCGAATCTCATCGAGCCCGTCCGGATCGACACCGATTCCGGTCCCGCCGAGCATCAAATCAGAAATGATGGCCGCATCTTCACGAGTCAAGACGAGGACGTTCTCCCCTTTCAACCCTTCGGTGTAACCGACCCGAAGCGCCACGTGAGGTGTCGGATAACGCTCTCTGAGCTCATCGATCGTCACTTCACTGACGACCGGGGTCGTGATTTCTACTTTTTGTTGCAGTAACGTCGACAGCGCCGTCGCGGAATTTCCGAACGAGATATTTCCAATCTCTCCAAGGGCGTCGCTTTCCATCGAGTCGAGATGTTCTTCGCTCTCGTCTACCGGTTTTGGCGAACTGTCGCTCGTTCCTCGTAATAACGCGTCAATTTCATCTTGTGACAACATCTCACTCATTGCTCTTCCTCCTTCACCCGGTGAAGCACTTGGACCGCCATCCGCTTCCCACTCACACCGACTTGCCCTCTGAACACTTTATTTTCCCCTACTAGGACGGATAGCGGGTCTTTCACTAGTTGATCGAGCGTCAAACAGTCACCGATTTCTAAATGCAACAAGTCACCGAACGTGATTGTCGTCTCCCCGAGTAGGGACACGACCTCTACCGTCGAATTCATCAATTGGGCTTTGAGCGGTTCTTGACTGTTCCCGCTCGCATTGCGGCGGTTCGCCTCCTGCATCCAATAATGACTCGATAGTTTCGATAGCACCGGCTCGATCGTCACGAACGGCAAGCAGACGTTAATCGTCCCGCTCACTTCTCCGATCGTGACCCCGATCGAAATGAGCACGACCGTCTCGTTTGGTGACACGAGTTGAAGGAACTGTGGGTTCACTTCAACGGCCGTCATTTCGGACTTGATCTCGGCAATCGACTCCCACGCTTCCCCGTAACCGGCAAAAGCTCGTTTATATAGCTGGGTCAAGATTCGCATCTCGATTTCAGTGAAGCTTTCGACTTTTTCAATCTCGACGCCAGGTCCCCCGAGCAGTCGATCCAACATCGCGTAAGAGATGTTCGGATTGACTTCGATGATGAACCGACCGTTAAGCGGGGGCGCCTCGATCAAGTTGATCATCGTCATACTCGGAATCGAATGAATGAACTCATCGTATGGAAGCTGTTCGACTGAATTGACCGTAAACTGGACATACGTCCGAAGTTGGGCCGAGAAAAATGTCGTCAGCATCCGTGTGAAATGTTCATGGATCCGGGTCAAGCTACGAATTTGATCTTTAGAGAAACGGACGGCCCGTTTAAAGTCATACTGCCGTACTTTTCGTTCTTCTTCTTGATTCAAAAAGGAATCGGCTTCGACATCTCCACTGCTTAGCGCTGATAACAGGGCATCAATTTCTTGTTGAGACAGTACTTCTCCCATGATGCCACCTCACTGTATAATTTTCTTCGTCATATAGACGCGCTGGACCTCACCTTTTTCCAGCAGTCCGTTTAATTGCGCTCGAAGGGATTGCTCGAACTTCTGCATATCTTCCTTCGTCGTGAGCTGTGCCTTCGTCATCCCGGCCAAATCGCCGAGAATGACGTTATGGACTTGGAACTTACGAAGTTCAAGATCTTCTTTCGTCTCAGGCGCATCGGTCACAATCGTGAATTGGACGTTGATGAACCGTTCGTCTTGAATATTCGTCGTCATATCCTCGGTCGTGAAGCTGCGCTCGGCGAGTTCTTCTGCCGTCACAGGTTTCGTTTTAGCCGTCACGTTGTCGCCGAATACATATTTATAAGTCATAAACCCAGCGCCCCCCATGACGAGCAGGACGACGAGCAGGATGAGCACCATTTTCATGGCGCCTCCTTTTGGTTTTTCTTCACTCATCTTCTTCACCTCTTGTGACTGTCGTTCCCATCAAACCGATCGAGCCGTAAAACGCCGTCGTCCGATCGATGATTTGATCTTTCGTCTCTGTGACGATATACGTCTTGCCGTTATACAAATGAATGATCGTGTCAGGTTCGGCCTTGACCGTCTCGATGAACAAGGCGTTCAAGACAAATTCCTCACCCCGCAATGTCGTGACGCGTATCATCAGCGTTTCAAGTTGACGAGTTCTTGTAAAATCTCGTCTGACGTTGTGATGATCCGTGTGTTCGCTTGGAATCCACGTTGCGCGATAATCATTTCGGTGAACTCTTCAGACAAGTCGACGTTCGACATCTCGAGGGCGCCTGAGACGAGTTCACCACGTCCGTTGTCACCTGAAGCACCAATCGTCGGATCTCCTGAGTTTTGCGATTGTAGGTAGTTATTTGCCCCAACTTTTGACAGCCCGGCGTTGTTCGGGAAGTTGGCGGTGACAATATATCCAGCAGTTTGTAAAGCGCCTGCCGCGTCGACGTAGCTGACTTGGCCGTCTTTTCCGATTGAAAGTGACCGAGCATCAGTCGGAACTTTGATTTTCCCGTAAGTTGCTGCACCTGGTGTGACATCAGGGATATTTCCAACAAGGTTAGGGGCTGCTAGATTCCCATTTGCTTTATCACCTGTCCCAAGCAAGTAAGTTCCGTCACCCGTTACCAAGTTTCCTTGGTTATCCGTGTAAAAGTTACCGGCGCGCGTATACTGCGCTTGTCCGTTGACCATCGTCACGAAGAATCCTTCACCGGAGATCCCGACGTCGAGCGCTCTCCCTGAGTTTTGCATCGCGCCTTGGTTATAGACGTTGTCGACGGTCGCCATCGTGCCCCCGAGTCCGATTTCTTTCGGGTTGATCCCGCCGGCCGTGTTGCCGTTCCCGCCTGCAGCACTACCGACTTGTTGGCTGACGAGGTCTTTGAACGTGACGCGGCCTTTTTTATACCCGAACGTGTTGACGTTGGCGATGTTGTTACCGACGACATCAAGCTTTGACTGGAAGTTCTTTAATCCACTGATTCCTGAGTACATTGCTCTTAACATGATGAATCCCCCTTATGCTTGTTTGATGGACGTAATATTGTAGACGCTTACCGAGCTACCGTCTTCGAGATCGGCCATGTACCCTGACTCATCCGTTCTTGAAATCGAGACGACACGTCCCGATCCTTTGATCGTCTCCGTTTCAGTCTCCGTTTTATGGTCGACCGTCTTGCCGATCATATTGCTGAACTCGGAAATTGAAGACATGTGGCGATCGACGAGTACTGAATCAAGTTGCTTTGAAATCGTCTGCATTTGTTCGAGTGATGAAAATTGAGCCATTTGTGAGATGAACTCACGATCTTCCATCGGTGACATCGGATCTTGGTTCGCGAGCTGGGCCATCAATAGCTTTAAGAACATGTCCTTATCGTATTGGTTCTTCGCTTTAGGCAGCGATTGATCGGGTAACGTATAATCATTCGTCTTCGGTTGGATGGTCGTCATCGTCGGGTTCCCCTTTCGGTTGTTCCTGTTGTTCTGGTTCAGGTTGGTCTGACTCGCTAAACGTCGATGATTTCGCTTCGAGCGCTTGTTGCGTCAAACTCACTTCGACCCGGATATGCTGCGACAACGGTTGGAGCGTCTGTTGCAGTTGTTGCATTTGTGACTGGAGCAACTGTTTCGCTTCTTGGTTGCTCGCGAACAGCTTGACGACGAGTTCACCGTTATGGCGCTCGAGTTTGACGACGAGTTCGCCTAGCTGTTCCGGGTATAGTCGAACGGTGAACACTTTCGATCCGTCGGCCCCGCTTCGGAACGGTGCTCTTTGAAGAGCAGCCTCGATCCGGGCTTGGAGGTTCTCCGGAAGCGACCCTTTAGACGCGTACATGACCGTTTCTGAGTCGATCTGTGGTCGTGACCACGTCATGCCTTTCGGCAACCAGTCGACGTTTTCTTTTCCAGCTTGTGGTAATACATTCGCCGGCGTTTCAGTTTGATAAGGGAGGGGAATATGTTTTGAAGTCTGGGTTAAACTCCCTTTAAATTGCGAAACGATTTGCTGGATAACTTGGACGTTCTCGTTTACGGTTGGCTGGTTTTGTTTTCCGGCCAACGCCTCGCGTTCCGTCTTTCCTAACATCATCGCGCCCGGTAAAATCGTTTGGGCGGCAGCTAACGTGGTTACGACGTCTGACGAGACCGTTTCCTCGATTGTTCCTGTGCCTGCACCTGCTTGGGCGATGATGCCGATATAGGCGTCCATGAACTTACGATAGGCGTCTTGTGGCAAAGACTTTAACCACTCTAAGCTATCGGGTTGTTGTAACCATTGTTCAAGCTGGCTCGACAAGTTCTCGAGCGGAAGGGCGCTATCTGTCAGAATTGCCGCGCTCGGTGCGAGTGTCGTCGGCGCAGCTTCCAACTCAGCCAACGCTTCCGTTGAGGCGCCAAGCATCGATGAAAGCAGGTCTAAAAACTGTCCGGTCGGGGTAGATCCTGTCTCCCCGCCTTTCGCTGTCGTTCCTTGGACCGCTTGAGCAAATAAGGCGATATTCATCATCTCTTCCTCCTTTCACGTTTCATTGGAGCAATTGCGTGACGACGGCAGCCTGTTGTGCATCCATCCGTCCCAATATGTCGGCCTGTTGTTTCGGCGACAGTTCTTTTAAGATCGTCGCCACTTGCGGGCTATCGAGTTCGTTCATGATCGCGGCCGCTTGTTTGGCGGACATTTCTTCATAGACGCGAGACACGTTCGACGTGTCTTCCTCCACTTCTGCTTCCGCAGTGGCTCCGAGTTCAGACACGAGTCGGTCCCGCTCTTTGATCAAGTCCGAGACTTCTTTTTGTCTCGCTTTCACTTCATTCGTCAATTCGACGTTTTCCGTGCGCAGTTTTTCAATCTCAGCGTTCGCGACTTTTAATCGATTCGTCGTGTCCGCGTCAATGCCGGTGACATTGACTTTTGTTTCAACTGTCTCATCTTTGTCTGCCTGTTCGCGCGTTTCTATGAACGGCACCGATAATAGCGGCCGGTCCATCGCATAGTTCATGACGACGATTCCGCCGACGAGTAAAAAGATTGCCGGGACGAGGACAAGAGCGACCAAGAGCTGTCTACCTCGCTTATTGTTCTCTTTTTCCATCAGCTTACTTCCCTTTCCCGTGATGAATCACTGCCAACTCATCGATAAAATGTTGTTCGGTGAGTTTCGAGACGGCCACTTCATTTTGGCTGACCTTCTCATGCAACGTTACATATTTTTTTTCTTCGACAACTTTTCCGAGCAAACGCTCTTGAGCCAAGTTGTAACGGTTCCGTGACTGTTGCACGACGAGTTGTTGCGTCTCAATTTGACGTTTCAACTGTTCCCTCGCCTTTTCACGATATTGGAACATGAGCAGATCAATCACACCAGATTGTTCATCTTGACTCTTCATGAGCGTCTCATACGTCACGACTAATCGATACAGCGTCTCCATCTCGGCTTCGAATCGCGCCTTATGACCTCTCATCTCTGTCGCCGATTCTTCTTTTGCATGCTCGGCAATCGGCATGATGCGTTCTAACAACAGCTTGTTCATGATTCACCTCTCGCAATTCCGACAAGACGATCGAGCGTCTGCTCGAGCGATGCCTCTTCTTCAATCGACTGTTTTAAAAATGTGAGCAGTCCCGGATATTCATCGATTGCTGTATCGATCGCAGGATTCGTGCCCTTTTTATAGGCTCCGATGTTAATCAAGTCTTCCGCGTCTAGATAAGTGGCGAGCCAACTCCGAAACGTCTGCGCGGCATCGCGATGTACAGGTGAAGCAATCTGGTTCATGACACGACTGATTGATTTTAGGACATGGACCGCCGGAAACTGCCCTCGGTTGGCGAGCGAACGGTCCATCACGAAGTGACCATCTAAAATCCCACGGACGGCATCTGCGATCGGTTCGTTCATATCGTCCCCGTCAACGAGGACGGTATAAAACGCCGTGATCGAACCGGTGACGGACGTCCCGCTCCGCTCTAGCAGTTGCGGCAGCATCGCGAACACGGAAGGCGTGTATCCTTTTGATGTCGGTGGTTCTCCGGTCGCTAGCCCGATCTCTCGTTGGGCCATCGCGAATCGGGTCACTGAGTCCATCATAAGGACGACCTCTTTGCCTTGGTCCCGGAAGTACTCGGCGATCGCCGTCGCCGTGTAAGCGCCTTTCAAACGCACGAGCGGGGGTTGATCGCTTGTCGCTACGATGACGACGGATCGAGCCATGCCTTCAGGGCCAAGTTCGTTTTCGATGAACTCTTTCACTTCTCGTCCCCGTTCGCCAATCAACGCGATCACGTTTATGTCTGCCGATGAGCGTTTAGCGATCATGCCAAGCAATGTCGACTTCCCGACGCCTGATCCCGCAAACAAACCGACACGTTGGCCTTTCCCGACCGTCAATAACCCGTCGATGATCCGGACCCCGGTCGACAAAACGTCTAAAATGCGTGGACGTTCTAACGGGTTCGGCGGTTTTCGAAGAACATCGTAGCGTTTGCCCGTCGGCATCGCTGCGCCCGATAAAGGGCGCCCGAGCCCGTCAAGGACTTGACCGATCAGTTCGAAGCCGACCGGTACTTGGAGCATGTGCCCCGTCCCTTTGACGATACAACCTGGGGCGATCTGTGTCGTTTCTCCGTAAGGCATGAGCAAGACGCGCTCTTCATTGAAGCCGACGACCTCGGTTTCAACCGTTTGGCCGGACGGTAACTCGATCAGGCAGCGCTCACCGATAAACGCACTCGGTCCGTTCGATTCGATCATCAGCCCGACGACGCGACAGACACGACCGACTTTACGCACATACTCATCTTCTGGAGAAGCGGTGATTGTGGCGACTACGCGGTCAATAAGCGCCATCGGATAGAACCTCCTCAATCTTGGAACGGATTCGTTCAAAACTGTACGATACGTCGAGCTCGTTGCCATGATGTGGCGTCTCGATCCGTACGCTCGTCTCTGTCAACGAGACATCAGCCCGATATTTCAACGGTGGCATCTGTTCGGATTGCCACGTCGACTCGAAACGTTGGATTGACGCAAGCCGCGTCGGGTGGACGAAGACGGTCAACGCTTCGGCATCGATTTGGCGAAGCAGTTGTTCGCGGATCATGTCGGCGAACAACGCCTCCTCGTTTCGGACGAGATCGGTCGTGACACGTGCACTGATCTCGACGGCCAAATCAACTAACTTCATTTCGGCATCTCGCCATTTCTGTTCGAACAAGTTCTCAAGTTCGGCGCTGACCATGTTCAGCCGGGCCGTCAGCTCATCGAACTCTGACTTCCCTTCTTGACGTCCTAGGTCAAAACCTGACCCGTACCCTTCCTGATAAGCGGCTTCAAGCGTTTGTTCTCGTAACAGTTCAAGCTCATGTTCGACTGTTTCACGGTGTAACTTGATCGCTTCTTCCTCCTGGCGGAGGGAGGCGTACCTCACTTCTAACTCTTGTTCATGATTACGTTCGACCACAACCTCTGAAACCGGTTCAAGGAATGGCCGCGAATCGATTCGTTGTGGTTCGAGCGGCATCGCTCGTTGACGTTTGATTACGTTAGACAACGATGTCATCTCCTCCACCACGGCTAATCACGATCTCTCCGACATCTTCTAGCCGGCGGATGATTCCGACGATGCGGCTTTGTGCTTCTTCGACGTCACGCAGTCTGACCGGTCCCATGAACTCCATATCTTCCTTGAACGTATCGACCATTCGTTGCGACATGTTTTTGAAGATGATCTGTTTGACCTCTTCGGAAGATACTTTGAGCGCGAGCAGAAGATCGTCGTTGGCGACTTCGCGAATAATCCGTTGAATCGCTCGTGAGTCGAGTGTGACGATATCTTCGAAGACGAACATCCGTTTTTTGATTTCTTCCGCGAGTTCCGGGTCTTCGATCTCGAGCGCGTCAAGAATCGTCCGCTCCGTCGTCCGATCGACACCGTTAAGCACTTCGACGACTGCCTCGATCCCGCCGGATTGCGCGTAATCTTGCATATCGGTTTGAGACAAGTTCTTTTCAAGAATCTGTTCGATTTCGTGAATGACGTCCGGATTGAGGCGATCCATCGTCGCGATTCGTTTCGCGACCTCCGACTGAATCTCTGGCGGAAGTTCCGACAAGATTTGCCCGGACTTGACCGGTTCAAGATGAGCCAAGATTAAGGCGATCGTCTGCGGATGCTCGTTTTGTATAAAGTTGAGCAACTGCTTCGGATCGGCTTTTCGGGCAAATTCAAACGGCCGGACTTGTAGCGTCGAAGTGAGACGATGAATCAACGCCATCGCCTTCTCTTCTCCAACTGCTTTCTCTAAAACCGTTTTCGCAAACCCGATGCCACCTTGGGTAATATAACTCTGTGCCATCGCCAGGTCATGAAATTCTCCTAAAATGGCTTCTTTTTGTTCAGACGACACTTTTCGGAGTGCCGATATTTGTAGCGTCAACTGCTCCATCTCTTCTTCAGACAGGTGTTTATATACACTCGCCGCCACTTCAGGTCCAAGCGAGATCATGAGCATGGCCGCTTTTTCTCGATTCGGTTGTTTTGCGTAGTTCACAGTACTCACTCCTCAGACATCCAAGTACGAAGAAGCTTGGCGAACTCTTCTGGATTACTCTCTGCCAATTTCTCCAACTGTTTCTTCTTGACGGCACCTTCGCCTCGCTCTTCCAAATCGAGATCGGGTACTTCGTCTTCATACGGTACTTCCCATTCATTCGTTCCCGAAACCGGTTGCTGATTCCGTCTTCGCATGGCGAAGAACAGAAGTGCGAGTAAGAGAACGGCACCAGCTGCGGCTGCATACATCCACCACGCTGTCGGCTGTTCTGCCACTACCATTTCTTCCGTTTCAGCGAACGGTCGTGACACGACGACGACTTTCTGTTCGAGTTCCGCTTCCGTCAACGCCTCGCCCGTTTTAGCGAGCGACGTCCGGATGATTGAATACATCATCGTCTCAAGGTCGCCCTCAAGTTGCGGGTCGATCGCTTGAGCGCCGTCTGGCGGCTCGACGATCAGTTGAACACCGAGGTCACGGATTGTGTAGGGGGCGTTCTGAATTTGTTTCGTGATGCGATTGACCTCATAGTTGATGATTTCATGGTTCTTTTCGCTTTCTTCTTCACCAGTTCCCATTGCGGCCGGGAAGTTGACGGTATCGTTTTCACCAGCTCCTGCCGCTGCTGCCGCACCGGCACCACCTGTATACGCTTCGGCGATCCGTTCAGCAGACGTCACAATCCCTTCCATCGTATCCTCGTTGACCGGGGTTACCAGGTTTTGTTCTTCTGCCGATTGGGTCGTGTCGATATCAGCCGTGACCGAGACGAGCACGCTGCGTTCTCCGAGTAAGACCGAGAGCATTTGTTGAATCTGTTGACGTACGTCTTTCTCGACTTGACGCTTCAGCGCTAACGGATCGGTCGAAGTCCCACCGGCCATCGTCGATTGATCCAAATCGTAATACGTGAAATATTGGTCCATGATCGAGATGTTCTCCGGTTTTAAGTTCGGGACACTCTTACTGATCAAATGATATAGTCCTTTGACCGTCGCCGGCTCAAGATTCGTACCTGCTCCTAAATTTAGGACGATCGAAGCTGTCGGCTCCCCTTGATCTTCGGCCAAGAACACCGATTTCTCCGGAAGCGAGATAATGACTTTTGCTTGGTTGATTCCTTCGATTTGTGTAATCAAACGTTCGAGTTCGGTTTGCATCGCGCTTCGTTCGATGACTGCCATTTCTCGGTCCGTCGTTCCAAATCCGGCGTTCTCACTGAAAAAGCTGTAATCGATCGCACCTGACTTTGGAATCCCGGCGGCTGCCAAGTTAACTTTCAATTGGTCGACTTGCTCACTCGGCACGTAGACGCTGACACCGTTCGATGTCGCTTTGATTTCTGACTTCACCCCATCAGCCGTCAGCTTTTCCGTCACTTCTCCAGCCTCTTGGGCCGAGAGGTTCGTGTAGAGAGGAGCCATGTTCGGGCGCGAGAGCCAAACCGTCAAGAGCACCGCGACGACAAGTACGCCGACGATGACGATGCCCCAAATGATTTTACGGTTTGTTTGTATCGCCTTCAGTGAGCCGGCCAGTGAGCTGAATTGTTCTTTTAACTTATCATTCATCGCAACTCGTCATCCTCTTCATTAAACTTGCATTCGCATCATTTCTTGATAGGCCTCAACCGCTTTATTTCGCACCTCAATGGCGAGTTGCATCGCAATCGACGACTCTTCGCTTTGGATCATGACTTGGTGAAGATCGGCTTTCCCGACGGCGAGGTCTTGACGCGCCGTACTCGTTGCCTGTTGAACTTTATTAAGCGACTGCATCGCTTCATTCAAATATGATCCAAACTGAGACGGTGTCTCTTTCACTGTCGGCAGAGCCGCGGTCTGGTTACCGATTAATTGAATTGGGTTAATTTGCATAGTCTGTCACTCCTTATCCTTTACCGATTTCGAGCGCTTTGACGAGCATTGCTTTTGACGCATTCATCGCGGCAATGTTCGCTTCATATGATCTTGTCGCACCTGTCAAATCAACCATTTCTTTTAACAGGTCAACGTTTGGCATCTGAACGTATCCCCGTTCATCCGCATCCGGGTGACTCGGGTCATATGTGAGTTTGTAAGGACTTTCGTCTTCGACGATGCCTGAAACTTCGACGCCTCCGCTCACTGCCGACAGTTGTTGACGAAACGGCGCTTCTTGGAGCACCGTCAGTTTCCGTGTATACGGCTGCCATTCTCCATCGACAAGTTTGCCACGAGTCGTCTGGGCGTTCGCGATGTTCGCCGATACTGTATCCATCCGAAGGCGTTGAGACATGAGTGCCGAAGCGGATATATGAAAACTATCGAACATACCCATAATTAACGTCCTCCTCTAATAACGGTTTTAAGTCCACCGAGTCGACGGTTCAATTGTTCCATCATCGCCTCATACTGCAGTTGGTTACGGGCCAGTTCACTCATCTCATAATCGAGATCGACACTGTTCCCGTCACTTCGCATCGCCCCTCCGGCCCGGTCAACGATTTTCGTTGCACTACCGCGGTCACTCGGACGGCCACCAGCTAACTTTAGGCGCATTTCGTTGCTTAACGTCTGTTCGAACACAGCCTGTTTCGCTTTAAAGTTCGGCGTGTCGATGTTCGACAAGTTATGACTGATCACTTTTTGGTTAATGACCGAATGATTGATCGCTTGCTTCATTAATTGATAATCTGTGCCGATCCAATTCATGCGTCTCACTCACTTTCACTTAAAAGAATGCATGTATATACCTTATTTGGAAATTCCACTACTTCATTGAAACAAATCTGTAACAGTTCTGAAAGATATTTTTGTTAAAACAGGTAAATGGTATCGTCTGTTTTTGTCGAATTCACGACATATTCTGAAAATAATTACTTTTGTACTAAAAAAAGACGTTCCTTTTAACAAAGGAACGCCTTTTTGCAACTAAAGTCCTAATTGATAGGACTTTTAGCTATAATCTAACGGATATTCGCTCGATTTTAATTTGATTTCAGTTTCTGCAATTCAAACAAGAAGTTATCATTTAATATCTTGATATACGTTCCTTTCATTCCGAGCGAACGTGATTCGATGACGCCAGCGCTTTCAAGCTTGCGCAACGCGTTGACAATCACAGAGCGAGTAATTCCCACTCTATCGGCAATTTTGGAAGCAACTAACAGACCTTCGTTCCCCCCAAGTTCTTCAAATATATGCTCAATCGCTTCAAGCTCTGAATAAGACAACGAATTGATCGCCATTTGGACAACTGCTTTCTTGCGCGCCGACGCCTCTGCTTCCGCCGCCTTCTCACGGAGGATCTCCATCCCGACGACTGTCGCGCTATATTCTGCGAGAACGAGGTCGTCTTCAGTGAACTCGTTGTTCAGTCTGCCGAGAACGAGTGTGCCGAGTCGCTCCCCGCCACCGATGATCGGGACGATCGTCGTCATCGAATCAAGGAACAGCTCACGGTTCTCGACCGGGAACGCCGTATACTCGCTATCGATGCCGATATTTTCCGTCGTCTCTTTCACGTTGAACAAGTTCGATGCGTACGGTTCAGGGAACTGACGATCAACTAGGAACGCCTTCATCCGCTCGTTCTCAATCTGTTGTTTAATGGCGAAACCGAGCAAGCGACCGCGACGGCTCACGATGAACGTGTTCGCTTCGAGTACTTCACGCATCTTATCTGCCATCTCTTTAAAGTCGACGTGCGCGCTCGCCTCTTGTTGAAGCATCGTGTTCAATTGACGTGTTTTATCTAGTAAGTTCATAATTCTAATTTTCCTCCCTGTATGTGCATACAGAATTCTTATAATATAAATTGACTAAGGTCTCGATCTTCCGCGATCGATCCGACTTTTTCTTTCACATACGCTGGTGTGATCTCGACGTGTGTTTGTGGCATGTCGGCCGCCTCAAACGATAAGTCCTCGAGCACGCGCTCCATGATCGTATAGAGACGGCGCGCTCCGATATCATCAGTTTCTCGGTTGACGTGCGTTGCGATCTTCGCAATCTCTTCGATGGCCGAGTGGGTAAATTCGACGGTGATCTCCTCTGACTCGAGAAGGGCCTTATACTGCTTGATGAGCGCCTGTGACGGCTCCGTCAGAATTTTGACGAAATCTTCCTCGGTCAGGCTACTCAACTCGACACGGATCGGGAAACGACCTTGCAGTTCAGGAATCAGATCCGACGGCTTCGCCATATGGAAAGCACCTGCCGCGATGAATAACACGTGATCCGTTTTGACGGGTCCATATTTTGTGACGACGGTCGAACCCTCAACAATCGGTAAGATGTCTCGCTGCACACCTTCACGAGAGACGCCAGCATGGTCTTGTGACTTCGTCGCGATTTTATCGATTTCATCGACGAAGATGATGCCCATCTGTTCGCTGCGTCGTACCGCCTCGTCATGCACTTCATTCATGTCGAGCAAACTTTCCGCCTCTTCGGCAACGATGAGCGGGCGAGCCTCTCGAACCGGGAGCTTCCGCTTCTTCCGCTTTTTCGGGACGATTTGGCCGAGCATGTCCTGAAGATTCGATAAGCCTTCCATCCCTTGTCCTTGAAACAAATCAACTGTCTGTTTCTCTTCAAGGTTGACCTCGATCAATCGCTCTTCGAGTTCGCCAAGTTCAAGCAACTTCCGTAATTGAGACCGATCAGTCGATTGATCGTCCGTCGGTTCTTGCGTCTTCTGTCCTTGACCGCCAAACAGCGCTTCGAACGGGTTTGCGGCTGTCGGCTCAACTTTAGCCTTACCCTGAAGTGCATCGAGAATACGTTCGGTCGCAGCGGCTTCCGCTGGTTCCTTCACGTCTTCTTTCTTTTCTTCCTTCACGAGGCGAACCGAGTCTTCAACAAGGTCTCGGACCATCGATTCGACGTCCCGTCCGACGTATCCGACTTCGGTGAATTTTGTCGCTTCGACTTTCACGAACGGGGCACCGACGAGCTTGGCAAGACGTCTCGCGATTTCCGTCTTCCCGACACCGGTCGGACCGATCATCAAAATATTCTTCGGTGTGACCTCGTCGCGTAAGTCAGCGCTCAGCTTCTGACGACGGTAACGGTTGCGTAGTGCAATCGCGACCGCACGTTTGGCATCTTTTTGCCCGATGACGAACCGGTCTAACTCAGCTACGATTTGACGTGGTGTCAATTCACGTTTCATTCTGTATCGCCTCCGATCGTTTCTACGATAACTTGGTCGTTCGTATAGACGCATAATTCACCGGCAATCTCTAGGGCGGCGCGAGCAATCTCTTCTGCTGTTTTCTCCGGTGAGTGACGTACGAGAGCGCGTCCCGCTGCTAGCGCGTAATTCCCACCTGAACCGATCGCAAGGATGCCATCGTCCGGTTCGATCACTTCGCCGCTCCCGGACACGAGTAAGAGATGTTCCGCGTCCATGACGATGAGAAGCGCCTCGAGCTGACGAAGCATCTTGTCGCCGCGCCACTCTTTGGCGAGTTCGACTGCCGCTCGCGGTAAGTTCCCGTTATACATCTCGAGTTTTGATTCAAACTTTTCAAATAACGTGAACGCATCGGCCACGCTACCGGCAAAACCGGCCACGACTTTTCCGCCGTATAACCGCCTCACTTTTTTAGCCTTGTTTTTCATGATGACGGCGTTGCCAAACGTGACTTGCCCATCTCCGCTCATCGCACATTTTCCGTCGTGCCGGACTGCGAAAATAGTTGTTGCATGAAACATAGAATGACCCCCTACTTTCTCGGATGTGTGGCTTGATAGACCGCTCGCAAGCGTTCCGTCGATACGTGGGTGTAACGACCGGTCGTCGATAGTGACTCATGCCCGAGCAACTCTTGGACGGCACGTAAATCGGCCCCGCGTTCGAGCAGGTCGGTCGCAAAACTATGACGTAACGAATGCGGTGTTAACGGTTTTTGAAGTCCGCCGAGTTTCCGGAGCCGCTTCATCACGTAACGAATTTGGTCTGTTGTCACTCGATTCCCTTTTTGACTAACGAATAATGCCGTTTCGTGTGCCGCGGCGCAGTTTTGCCTTAACTCAAGGTAATGCTCCAACGCTTCGACGGCAAATTGCCCGAGCGGGATGTAACGTTCTTTCTTGCCTTTCCCGATGACATGAACGAATGAGAGCGCCGCATCATATGACGATATGTCCATGCCACAAAGTTCGGCGACACGCATCCCGGTCCCGTACAACACTTCGACAAGCGCGACATCACGTGCCCGCAGGAACGGGTCGTCTTGGCCGTTTGCCGTCATGAGCAAGTGTTCGACCTCGCTCGGTACGGCAAACGTCGGCAGTGTCTTGCGACGTTTCGGCGACGTCAAGTCATGAAACAGCGGTTCACTCCCGGTTTCTCGAGCCACAAATTTCCCGAACTGTTTGAGGCAGGAGATTTTTTGGGAAACGGTCGTCGTCGCCGCTTCATTCTCGTAAAGGACATATAAATAACGCCGCGCCGACTGCACATCAAATGGCTCTTGATGTGTCGATTGGCAATAAGCGGCGTACTGTTCGAGTGTTTGTTCGTAAGAGCGTTTCGTATGAGGCGACAGTCTTCGTTCGACTTGGCAATAGCGTAAAAATGATTGTTGATCCTCAGCGAATCCCATCCTCTCGCCCCCTTGCTTTCAGCTTAAAAACGCATGTTCCCGTCAAATCGAAATTAGCATAGCATACAGAATCAGAGGTGACAATAGAAACCCCTTCAATAATCTGAAAATTTTCAAAGTATTGTACAAATTACACAATTGAAATTTAAATTCACAAAAAAAGGAACCAAAAATTGGCTCCTTTCCCTTAAATCTCTTTATATTGCTGAATCGTCTCAAGGGCACGATTCGCATAGCGCTCATAGCGTTCTTGCTTTTTCATCTTCTTCGGCGCATCTTCGAGCGACGGCACGAGACCGAAGTTTGCATTCATCGGTTGGAAGTGCTTCCCGTCTGTCGTCGTGATGTAATGCGCCATCGAACCGAGCATCGTCTCGCGCGGGAGGACAAGCAGCTCTTCACCGGCAACCATCTTCGCCGCATTGATTCCGGCGAGTAGTCCTGACGCGGCTGACTCGACGTAGCCTTCGACACCGGTCATCTGACCGGCGAAAAATAGCGTATCGCGAGTACGGGCCTGATACGTCGGTTTCAACAGGCTCGGTGAATTGATGAACGTGTTCCGGTGCATGACACCGTAACGGACGATCTCCGCATTCTCGAGACCTGGGATCAATTGAATGATCCGTTTTTGCTCGCCCCACTTGAGGTGGGTTTGGAACCCGACCAAGTTATAGAGCGTTCCGGCCGAATTATCTTGGCGAAGTTGAACGACCGCAAACGGACGTTTACCCGTTTTCGGGTCTTCGAGTCCGACCGGTTTCATCGGTCCGAACAAGAGCGTCTTCTTCCCGCGTTGAGCGATCACTTCAAACGGCATGCAGCCTTCGAAGTAAATCTCTTTCTCAAACTCTTTGAGCGGTACGACTTCGGCTTTGACGAGTTCTTCGTAAAACAGATTAAATTCTTCTTCCGTCATCGGACAGTTGAGATAAGCCGCCTCGCCTTTGTCATAACGCGACTTCAAGTAGACCTTCTCTCGGTCGATCGTCTCTCCGTCTAATATCGGAGCGGCCGCATCGTAGAAGTATAAATAATCTTCACCGGTGAAAGCTTTCAATGAAGCAGACAAGTCAGGAGACGTGAGCGGTCCCGTCGCCATGATGACGACCCCGTCCGGAATCTGTTTAATCTCTTCGTTGTGTACCGTCACGAGCGGATGATTCTTGAGCGTGTCGGTGACGAAGCCGGCGAAGTCGTGACGGTCGACGGCGAGGGCGCCACCGGCCGGAACGCTTGCCGTATCCGCCGCTTTCAAGATGAGCGAGTCGAGTGTGCGCATCTCTTCTTTTAACACACCGACCGCATTTTGAAGTCCGTTCGCCCGAAGCGAGTTCGAGCAGACCAGTTCAGCAAACTGATCCGTATGGTGCGCCGGCGTCTGTCGGACTGGTCTCATTTCATACAAATCGACTTGAATCCCGCGTTTTGCGAGTTGCCAAGCCGCCTCGGAGCCGGCGAGGCCCGCTCCGATCACAGTTACACGTTGCTGCAAGGTTAATCCTCCTCTAACTGATGTACCTCGGTATGGGTACAGTTCGTGCATTGATATTTGACGCCATCTTTAATCTTTTTCTCAACCATCAACTTACCGCATTCAGGACACGGTTTCGCGACCGGTTTGTCCCATGAGACGAACTCACAGTCTGGATAGTTCGAGCAGCCATAGAACAGGCGACCTTTCTTACTGCGGCGCTCGACGACTTGTCCGTCTTTACAGTTCGGGCACGGGACGCCGATTTCGACTTGAACCGGCTTCGTGTTCGTACAGTTCGGGAATCCAGAACAAGCCATGAACTTGCCGTACCGTCCCATCTTGATGACCATCGGCGAACCGCAGATCTCACAATCGATACCGGCTGGCTCGTCTTTCACTTCAATCTTCTCAATTTCCGATTCGGCCCGTTTCAAACGTTTCTCGAATGACCGGTAAATCGGGGCAACGACTTCCGTCCACTCGACTTCTTCATTGGCAATCGAATCAAGAAGCGTCTCCATGTCGGCTGTGAACTGTACCGTGATGAAGTCGTTAAAGTACTCATCGATCATCTCGATGACAAGTTCTCCGAGCTCGGTCGGAATGAATTTTTTCTCTTCAAGCACGACGTAACCGCGCTTTTGGATCGTATCGAGTGTCGGCGCGTAAGTCGACGGACGACCGATGCCGAGCTCTTCCATCGCTCGGACGAGTCTCGCTTCACTGTAACGCGGTGGTGGCTGTGTGAAGTGTTGCTTCGGCTCGACCGTCTCGAATGCGACCATGTCGTCGACTTCAAGCGGCGGAAGCAATCCTTCCCGCTCTAAGTTCGTGTCTTCGATATCATCGTCTTTTGACTCGATATACACTTTCATGAAACCTGGGAATTTGACGGTCGATCCGTTGGCACGGAAAATCATGCCGTTCGATTCGACGTCGATTTTCACCGTATCAAGAATCGCTGGCGCCATTTGACTCGCGACCAACCGTTCCCAGATGAGTTTATACAACCGGAGCTGATCCCGTGACAAGTACGCCTTCATCGAAGCCGGGTCACGTAACGCCGACGTCGGCCGGATCGCCTCGTGGGCATCCTGTGCGTTCGCCGCTTTTTTCTCTTTCTGCTTTTGAGAGGCGACGTACTCTGCACCAAACGTCGATTCGATATACGATTTCGCTTCGTCTTTCGCCAAGTCAGAAATTCGTGTCGAGTCGGTACGCATATACGTGATCAACCCGACAGTCCCTTCCTTCTTACCAAGGTCGATTCCTTCGTAAAGCTGTTGGGCGAGCATCATCGTCTTCTTGGCGCGGAAGTTCAGTTTCCGGGCCGCATCTTGTTGGAGTGAACTTGTCGTGAACGGTAGCGATGCGTTACGCTTCCGCTCTTTCTTCGTGACATCGATGACTTTGAACGACTCATCGATCGTCTTGAGGACGGCGTCGGCATCCGCTTCCGTCTTCAACTCCATCTTTTTCCCGTCTTTTCCGTAGAACGATGTCTCAAACGTCTCACCCTCATGGTTGAGCATCAGTTTAATCGTCCAGTACTCTTCCGGGTCAAAGGCGTTGATTTCACGTTCGCGGTCGATGATCATTTTGACAGCGACGGATTGAACACGACCGGCTGACAAACCTTTTTTGACTTTCTTCCATAACAACGGGCTCATCCCGTATCCGACAAGACGGTCGAGAATCCGTCGCGCCTGTTGGGCGTCGACGAGATCGTGATTGATCTTGCGCGGATGTTTAAATGATTCTTTAATCGCATCTTTTGTGATCTCGTTGAAGACGACACGACATTCTGTCGTTTCATCGACGCCGAGGGCACGGGCTAAGTGCCAGGCGATTGCTTCCCCTTCGCGATCCGGGTCAGCCGCGAGAAAAATTTTCGTCGCTTTTTTAGCGGCCGTCTTCAGTTCTTTTAACACTGGGCCTTTTCCACGGATCGTGATGTACTTCGGTTCAAAGTCATGTTCAACGTCGACACCGAGTTGACTTTTCGGTAAATCGATGACGTGACCCATGGACGCTTTGACCGTGTAGTTTGATCCTAAATAACGTTTAATTGTCTTTGCTTTCGCAGGTGATTCGACGATCACCAAATATTTTGCCATACATCTGCTCCCCTTTTGGAGGTCATTTAAATCCCTACCATAATATTCATGTTACCGACCGTTTGTCAACGTGCAATCATCGCACCATTCAAAATTTGGTCGGGATTCGTCAAAGGAATCGCTCCTTCTTCAATCAATTTATTCGGTCCTTCCGCTAACGGATCGAGCGGACTTCCCGGCACCGCAAACACCGTCTTGCCTTGCTCGAGCGCATGACTCACCGTATTCATCGTCCCGCTCTTTCGTCTCGCTTGGACGACGACGAGCCGGTCGCCTAATCCACTGACAATTCGATTTCGTTCTAAAAATTGAAATTTTTTGACAGGTGTTTCCGGAGTATATTCACTGAGGAGCAATCCTTGTCTCGAGATCTGGTCGAACAGTTGGTGATGAACATGTGGATACATGTGCGAAAAGCCGGAACCGAGGACCGCAATCGTCGGTCGGTTCCGCCTGACTGCCAACTCATGAACGAGTCCGTCAATACCGAGCGCGCCGCCTGAAATCGATACAGTTTCTTCTATTAAAGGGTGTAAATATTCAACGAGCGGTCGACTGATCCGATTCAATTCACGACTCCCGACCAAAGCGGTCGTTTGTTCTTGTAGTACCTCTAAATCGCCCTGATAAAACAAACAGTACGGAGGGTTGGGGATATGTAAGAGCATTCGGGGGAACAATTCGTCCTCCCACGTCAAAAAACGGTCATACGTGACCGTTGAACGGAACGCCCGATTCGCTTTTTTCCATACGTTCGGATGGAACGAATTCCGTTCCGTCAGACCCGGATTTGATAAGTAATGATGGACGAACTCGACTGGCAAACGTTCTGCCGCAAAACGAGCTATTGTTTGATTCATCACAATCTCCTTTAAAAAAATGAGGGATGCGCGCACCCCTCATTCCGATTGGTCTTACGTCGTCGGTTGTCCCGTGACACAAGCATCATACAGACCTTCATTTTTAAGCACACGGATGAGTGTCTCACCGATGACAGCAGGTGTCTCGGCGACTTCGATCCCGTTTGCGTTTAACGTCTTGATTTTTTCAGCGGCCGTTCCTTTTCCACCCGAGATGATCGCTCCAGCGTGGCCCATCCGTTTGCCTTCAGGAGCCGTCTGACCACCGATGAAACCGATGACCGGTTTCGTCATGTTCGCCTTGACCCATTCAGCGGCTTCTTCTTCAGCCGTCCCACCGATCTCGCCGATCATGATGACCGCAAGCGTGTCTTCATCTTCGTTGAACGCTTGGAGCGTGTCGATGAAGTTCGTCCCGTTGACCGGGTCCCCACCGATCCCGACCGCAGTCGATTGGCCGATTCCGGCCGTCGTCAACTGATGGACCGCTTCATACGTGAGCGTCCCTGAACGTGAGACGATGCCGACATGGCCTTTCGTGTGGATATAGCCTGGCATGATGCCAAGTTTCGCCTCACCCGGCGTGATGATCCCTGGGCAGTTCGGTCCGATCAAACGGGCCGGTTTGTCCTCGAGATAGCGGCTCACTTGGATCATGTCGATGACAGGAATCCCCTCCGTGATACAGATGATGAGTTCGATGCCGCTATCAGCCGCTTCCATGATCGAGTCGGCCGCGAAAGCTGGTGGCACGTAGATGATCGATGCGTTCGCACCTGTCGCCTCGACCGCGTCAGAGACAGTGTTAAACACAGGTACGTTGTCGAGTACGGTCGTACCACCTTTACCAGGTGTGACCCCGCCGACCAGTTTCGTGTTATACGCTAACATCTGTTCGCCGTGGAACATACCTTGTTTCCCCGTGATCCCTTGAATGATCACTTTTGTATCTTGATTCACCCAAATACTCATGTCGTTTCCCCCTTATCGAACGAGTGCCGCGATTTTTTCTGCCCCATCATCCATCGAGGTCGCAGAAGTGATCGCAAGTCCAGATTCATCGAGAATGCGTCTTCCCGCATCCACGTTTGTTCCTTCTAAGCGGACGACGAGTGGCAAGTCGAGTCCGATTTCTTTTGTCGCCGCGACGATTCCTTCGGCGATGATGTCACACTTCATGATGCCACCGAAGATGTTGACGAAGATTCCTTTGACTTGGTCATCCGACAAAATCAATTTGAACGCTTCTGTGACTTTTTCTTTTGTCGCACCGCCGCCTACATCGAGGAAGTTAGCGGGTTCGGCGCCGTAGTGCTTGATGATATCCATCGTCGCCATGGCGAGGCCGGCACCGTTTACGAGACAGCCGATATTGCCGTCAAGGGCGATATAGCTAAGGTCGTGTTTCGACGCCTCGACTTCACGCGGATCTTCTTCCGTCGTGTCACGAAGATCGACGATGTCGGTATGACGATAAAGCGCGTTGCTGTCAAAGTTCAATTTCGCATCGAGCGCGACGACGTTACCGTCTTTCGTCGTGACGAGCGGGTTGATCTCCGCAATCGTGCAGTCCGTCTCGACGTACACTTTATAAAGCTTCATGACCATGTCGCTGAACTTGTTGACGAGTTTAGTCGGCACTTCCATCTTGAAAGCAAGACGGCGCGCCTGGAACGGACGGAGTCCGACGACCGGGTCGACGATTTCTTTATGAATCTTTTCAGGAGTATGTTCAGCGACTTCTTCGATGTCCATACCGCCTTCAGATGAACCCATGATGACAATTCGGCCGATCGAACGGTCAAGCACAAGTCCTAAGTAAAATTCTTGATCGATGGCAGAACCTTCTTCGATATAGAGGCGCTGCACGACTTTTCCTTCAGGTCCAGTCTGGTGCGTGACGAGCGTCTTACCGAGAATCTCTGTCGCGTACTGTTTTACTTCTTCATCCGTTCTGGCAAGTTTGACGCCGCCGGCTTTCCCGCGGCCACCTGCGTGGATCTGTGCTTTGACTACTTTCAATTCACCGTCTAGCTTGGCGGCGGCGGCAACTGCTTCTTCTACCGTGAAAGCCGGATAGCCCGTAGGTACGGCCACTCCAAACGTTCTAAGCAATTCTTTCGCCTGATACTCATGGATATTCATTTAGTTTCCCCCTTAGTCCCCTTTGATATCGGCATATCTATTGTAACGAAAAACTGAAAGCGCTGTCTATCGTTCTTGCTTTAAGTTTTCATCTTTTTTTCACATCTACCCCTAGACATTTTCGATTTTACCTTGTTCCATCTGATAGAGAAACACAAAAAGTTCAGCGATCACTTGATACAAGTCGTCCGGAATATGCTCTTCGATCTGTAACGCCGACAGGAGTGACAACAGCGCCGGGTCTTCATGGATCGGGATACCGTTCTCTTGTGCGAGGGCGAGCATCCGTTCGGCGACGAGGCCGCCGCCCTTCGCGACGACGCGCGGAGATTCCATCGATTGTTCGTAAGACAAGGCGATTGCTTTTTTACGGTCCATCATACATGAAAATCCACCTTTCCTAACGGGGCGAACGTCTCGGGGAGCGATTCTTGTCTCACTTCGAACGAGAATCGGGACAGTTCATAGCCGTTCGCTTTGAGCGCACTGCCGAGCAGCGGCTCGTACGCTTTGATGAACGGGGACAAGTCATGTTGTTCGTTGAATACTTTTACGGTGACGTGCCGCTTTTGAACGAGCAGGTCGATGCCCGTCTCGCCGAAGCGAGGCGTTTCTAGAAATAAGACGATACGGGCATGGTCTGCGTCGATCATCTCGCTTTTCGGGGCCTCAAGCCGAAACCTGACTTGTTCGAACGGTCCTAATTGCGGTATGTGAAATGCTTGGACGACGAACGGCGGCGTCTGGACCGCGTTGAACGTCTCTTGGGCCCGCACGAACTGTTCAAACTTCGGGTCGCCTTTCGCCTTGAACAGTTCCCCGACGAGCTGTTTGACGTCAGTTCCCGCCCCGCTCTCGAGCAGTTGCCGTCCCATCGCTTTGACGGATTCCGGTGTCTGGATGGCCTCTTTTGAGAAGCGGCCGAGTTGTTCAAGGAGTAACGTCACCGGTGTCTTCCCGGTCTGGGCCGGTTCCGCCGTAGGCGGCATCACTTTCAGGACGAGTTTCGGCTCGAGCTCGGTGACGACCATCTTATACGTGACGTTCTCTTTAACGTCTGCGTTCACCCCGACCCGGAACAGTCCTTGCGGCAGTTGCATGACCGCTTCGTTCCCGGGCAAGAGCTGGAGCACCCTGCCGACGACCGTGTTGCCGACGAGCAGCTGACGCGACGTCTGTTCGGTGACTTTGAACGGCAGGACGCCTTGGTGATCGATCCGCATCGGGCTCCCCCTTTCATATCATATGTTTAATCGGTGCGAACGACTTGCGATGAATCGGTGTGATGCCGCGCTCGTTCAACGCGTTCAAATGAAGTTCCGTCCCGTAGCCGGCGTTGCGTTCGAAACCGTATCCCGGATACGTCGCGGCGAACTCTTCCATCATCTTGTCGCGGACGACTTTGGCGACGACGCTCGCCGCCGCGATCGAGACGCTCAACTCGTCCCCTTTGATGAGCGACGTCTGCGGCAAATCGAGCTCGAGTGTCATCGCGTCAATCAAGAGCGCGTCGGCCCCGTCAAGCTGTCGGACCGCCTCGGTCATCGCGAGCTTCGTCGCTTCATAAATATTGATTTGATCGATCACTTCCGCGTCGACGATTCCGACCCCGACGAATGCCTCGTCGAGGATCGTTGCGTACGCTCGTTCCCGCGCCGCTTTCGTCATCTTCTTTGAATCGTTCAGTCCCGGGCTGTAAAAATCGTCCGGCAAGACGACGGCCGCCGCGACGACAGGACCCGCGAGCGGTCCCCGCCCGACCTCGTCGATGCCAGCGACCAACTTGAAGCCTTGCTGTTTCAGCTCGGCCTCATACTGCAGGCGACGTGTATAGTCGTCCCGCTCGTCCCGTTCCGCGTCAAACCGTCTCTGACGTTGCTGCAGGAGCGCCTGGACGCCCGCGCGCGGGTCATCCTTCAGTTCGGCCCGGACATCGTCCCACTCTTCATATCGGACGGTTTTTAGCCGTTGTTTAATCTCTTGAATCGTCACGATCTGCCTCCTATCCAAAAAAGCCCTGTTTTCACAGGACTTCACGCCATATTATGATCTGCCGGCGTCTCAAGCGAGACACGTCCGATCTTCTCATGACGAAGCTCGTTCAATAATAGTTCGCTCGCTTTTTCGAAATCGACGTAGCCGCCGCTGAGAAGGCCACGTTTTTTTCCGATCAACTCGAGCAGTTCGACCGCGTCTTCCGGCAAGTCGTCGAGTTTAAACCGCTCTTTCAACTGTTCCGGGTAACGACTGCGTAGTTCACGCGCTGCATACATCGCGATGTCATCGAGGTTTAAAATGTCGTCTTTGATCGCACCCGTAGCAGCTAAGCGATATCCGACCATCTGATCCTCGAACTTCGGCCACAGAATACCAGGCGTGTCGAGCAGTTCCATCTCGCCGCCTTTCATCTTGATCCATTGCTGCCGTTTCGTCACACCAGGACGGTCCCCGGTGATGGCGATGTTGCGTCCGGCGAGCCGGTTGATCAGTGTCGACTTCCCGACGTTCGGGATGCCGATGATGAGGGCACGGATCGGGCCAGGATTACGGCCTTTCTCACGCATGCGGTCGTGCTTGTCTTTCATGAGCTTCTCTGCGCCCGTCATGAGCTGCTTTAAGCCTTTGCTATGCTTCGCATCGACGGCGACGACTTCGATGTCGTCACGCTTCAGGGCGCGCATCCAGGCGTCGGTGACGGCTTGATCGGCCATGTCAGCCTTGTTCAACACGATCAGCCGCGGTTTACCCGCCGTGATCTCATCGACCATCGGATTTCGGCTCGATTGCGGAACACGTGCATCGACGAGTTCGATGACGACGTCAATCAGTTTTAACTTTTCTGTTACTTGTCTTCGCGCCTTGGCCATGTGGCCAGGGAACCATTGAATTGCCAAAAAAACACCACCCTATTCTTCTACCGTCCCAAAGTCACCCATCGGCCAGAACACAAAGTTCGTTTTGCCGACGACGCTTTCTTTCGAGACAAAGCCAATTTCACGGCTGTCTTTCGAGTTTTGTCGGTTATCTCCCATAACGAAGTATGAGCCTTCCGGTACGACCGCTTCGCCTGTCACTTGTTCGAGCGTAAAGTTCTCGGTTAGAGGAAAGCCGTTCATTTGGGCTTGAAAATCCTCTAAATACGGTTCTTCGACTGCTTCTCCGTTCAAGTAGAGCGTATCGTCCCGATATTCGAGCGTATCGCCAGGAATGGCGATGACGCGTTTAATATAGTCCTTTGATTCAGTCGCATGAAAGACGATAATATCGCCCCGGTCGAGTTCACCGACGTAGTTAGAGATTTTGCTGACGATCATTCGATCGGCGTTTTGGAGCGTCGGCATCATCGACTCACCTTCGACGATGACAGGTACAAAGATGAACGTCCGGATCACGAACGCGATGACGAGCGCCACTACGATTGCTTTAAGCCAACTGAACACTTCTTTCAACTTGCCTCACTCCTCTGTCCGTTTGAACTTATTGTACTAGAAAAAAAGAAGCTTGTCGCAAGCGACAAGCTTTCCCCATCTTAACGACGGATTTCTTTAATACGTGCTGCTTTACCGCGAAGGTTGCGGAGGTAGTAAAGTTTCGCACGGCGAACTTTACCGTAACGAACGACTTCGATTTGCGCGACACGCGGTGAGTGAAGCGGGAATGCACGCTCAACACCTACGCCGTAAGAAATCTTACGGACTGTGAATGTTTCGCTGATGCCGCCACCTTTACGCTTGATGACTACGCCTTCGAAGATCTGGATACGCTCACGCGTTCCCTCTACGACTTTAACGTGGACACGTACTGTGTCACCAGGACGGAAAGCAGGGACGTCCGATTTGAATTGTTCTTCTGTGATTTCACGGAACAGTTTTTGTGCGTTCATGAATTGATCTCCTTTTTCTTCAATGTTCATATCTTCGTTTGCCTCGGCATCCAATAGCGGAACATCGGTAATCGGTGGGGCTAACCCACATGCTCAAACATAGCATATTTTTATGAATCGCGCAACGATTCGATGAAGTTTTTATCGGCCGGCGACAGAGCGATTTGGTCTAACAGTTCCGGTCGACGCCTGAACGTTCGTTCGAGCGAACGCTCGCGGCGCCACGACTCGATTTTGGCGTGATTGCCCGACAACAGGACGTCCGGGACTTTGAGGCCGCGGAAGTCAGCCGGTCTCGTATAATGCGGATACTCGAGGAGCCCGGTCGAAAACGAGTCATCCTCGTGGCTCGCTTGATCGCCGAGCACTTCCGGGATGAGGCGGACCGTCGCGTCGATCATGACCATCGCCGCGAGTTCCCCACCCGTCATCACGAAGTCTCCGATCGACACTTCGTCTGTCGCGAGTTCGTCGTGGATCCGTTGGTCGAATCCTTCGTAATGGCCGCATAAGAAAATCAAGTGCTCTTCGTTCGCCCACTCTTCGGCGACACGTTGAGTGAACGGTCGCCCCGTCGGCGTCGTCACGATGACGCGCGGCTTCGACTTCGCGAGCGAATCGAACGCATCAAACATCGGCTGCGGCGTGAGTAGCATCCCGGCGCCGCCTCCATACGGAGCATCATCGACTTTATGATGTTTGTTCGTCGAGAAGTCACGGAAGTTCGTGAACGTTACTTCGACTTGGCCGAGTGTCCGGGCACGCCCGACGATCGAATGATCGAGCGGGGCGAACATTTCCGGGAACAAGGTCAAGACATCAATTTTCATCGTCGATCATTCCAGGGATCGGCGTGATGATGACACGTTTCGCTTCGACGTCGATGTCTTTGACGACCGACTCGATGTACGGGATGAGCGCATCCGTCTTGCCGGGGCGCTTGATGACCCAGACGTCGTTCGCGCCATTGGTCTCAAAGATGTCCTCGACGACACCGATCACTTCTCCGTCGACGACGGCCTCGCATCCGATGATCTCGTGGTAGTAAAATTCATGCTCCGGAAGCTCGTGGACGTTTCCGGCATGGACGTAGAGCGACATCCCTTTGTACTTCTCGACGAGATTGATGTTGTCTAGCCCTTTGAACGTGACGAGATGGAACTGTTTGTGCGGACGATACGTCGTCACTTCGAGCGGCATCTTCTTCCCGTCGACGTCAAGGTAGAGCGTCTCACCAATTTTAAAGCGTTCTTCTGGAAAATCAGTCGCGGCGAGCAACTTCAACTCCCCTTTTAAACCGTGCGTGTTGGCGATTTTGCCTACGTTTAACCAATCCATCATAAAACCTCCTCAAAAAAATAGGCCGACCTCATAAAAGGTCGGCCACAGGGTTACTTCGCGTTTTTCGCGTTGTGGAATTTCTCCATGATCCCTGCTTTAGAGAACAAGTTGCGGACTGTGTCAGATGGCTTCGCGCCGTCTGCCAACCATTTGAGCGCGAGTTCTTCGTTGATGCGAACTTCTGCTTCTGGTTTTGCAACCGGGTTGTAGTGACCGAGTTGTTCGATGAAACGGCCATCACGTGGTGAACGTGAATCTGCTACAACGATCCGGTAAAAAGGTGATTTATTTGCGCCCATGCGCTTGAGACGAATTTTAACTGCCATGGTAATATACCTCCATTATGTGTTTAAGAATTGACAACTTTAATAGTATACTGCTTTTTTGCCTGACTGACAAAAGTTTTCTTAGAAGAATGGAAGGCCGAGACCTTTTTTCTTCCCTTTCATTTGTCCTGACATCTGCTTCATGAGCTTCTTCATGTCATCGAACTGTTTGATGAGACGGTTCACTTCCTGGATGGAACGACCGCTCCCTTTTGCGATCCGCTTGCGACGACTGGCGTTGAGCACTTCAGGATTCGTGCGCTCATGCTTCGTCATCGACCGGATGATTGCCTCGACATGATCGAGTTGCTTCTCGTCGATTTGGACGTTCTTCAACCCTTTCATCTTACCTGCACCAGGTAACATCGAGAGTAATTCATCAATCGGGCCCATGTTTTTCACTTGACCCAATTGCTCGATAAAATCATCGAACGTGAACGATGCATCACGAATTTTGCTTTCAAGCTCTTTCGCGGCATCTTGGTCCATTTGTGACTCCGCTTTTTCGATGAGCGTGAGCACGTCACCCATTCCAAGGATCCGTGACGCCATGCGCTCCGGATAGAAAGGTTCGAGGGCATCCAACTTTTCACCGAGACCGACGAACTTAATCGGCGCTCCCGTGACTGCCTTGATTGAAAGGGCTGCCCCACCACGTGTATCACCGTCGAGTTTTGTCAACACGACGCCGGTAATTCCGAGCAAATCATTAAAGCGATCGGCCACGTTGACCGCATCTTGACCCGTCATCGCATCGACGACGAGGAAGATTTCATTCGGTTTGGCGATCGTTTTCACATTTTCGAGTTCGCCCATGAGCGTCTCGTCGATATGAAGACGACCGGCCGTATCTATCAACACGAAATCGTGATGATTAACTTTGGCGTGCTCGAGCGCTTTTGTGACGATTTCTTCCGGCGTCACTTGATCGCCAAGTGAGAACACCGGTAAATCG
Organism: Exiguobacterium sp. SH5S13; assembly: GCF_004337085.1. Taxonomy (NCBI): domain Bacteria; kingdom Bacillati; phylum Bacillota; class Bacilli; order Caryophanales; genus Exiguobacterium; species Exiguobacterium sp. SH5S13. The sequence goes on from NZ_SJUS01000001.1 coordinate 127,207, forward strand.
AGTTGCTTGCCGAGAGTCTCGAGCTGTTTGATGGCCGCCGGCCGATAAATATCAGCAGCGACGAGAAGCGGACTCCGGTTATGCTTTTTGCGAATCAAGTTCGCGAGCTTTCCGGTCGTCGTCGTCTTACCCGCACCTTGTAATCCCACCATCATGACGACTGTCGGTGGTTTTGAACTAAAGGTGATCGGGACGACATCACTCCCCATCAAGGTTGTTAATTCTTCATGAACGATCTTGACGACTTGTTGTCCAGGTGTCAACGATTTCATGACGTCTTGGCCGATTGACCGTTCTTTCACGTCGTTGACGAACTGTTTGACCACTTTGAAGTTAACGTCGGCCTCAAGGAGCGCGAGACGAACTTCTCTCATCATCTCTTTGACGTCTGCTTCGGAAATCTTACCTTTCCCCCGCATTTTCGCCAATGTCGATTGCAACCGTTCTGATAATCCTTCAAATGCCATGCTTCAGCCCCCTACTCTAAATTCTCAAGCGCCGAAACCGTCTCCGTCACGTCGGGCATTTGCTCGACTTGACGTCTGAGCGTTTGGAGAAGCAGTTGCCGTTGCTCGAATTTCTCGAACAGCTCCAGCTTTTCTTCATACTGCTCAAGCATTGCTTCGGTACGCTTTATGTTATCGTAGACCGCTTGACGGCTGACTTCAAACTCTTCCGCAATCTCTCCGAGCGAGTAGTCATCTAGGTAATAAAGAGACATGTAATTGCGCTGTTTCGGCGTGAGAAGCGCTTGATAAAAATCGAATAAGTAGTTCATTCGATTCGTCTTTTCGAGCGACATACCTCTCACCTCCACATGTTAAGTGAAATCCCTTTACAACTAACAATAGTACAGCCGTCCTAACGTCTTGTCAAGTTTTTTTCTTAACAGTGAAAGTTAGGCGAGGTCATCGTTTGTCTGGTCTTTTTCTTCAAATACGTCACCGAATAGTCCGAGGACGAACTGCTCTGGGTCGAACGCCTGTAAATCATCAATTTTTTCACCGAGACCGACGTATTTGACCGGGATATCGAGCTCGTTTCTGATCGCGAGGACGATGCCGCCTTTGGCCGTCCCGTCTAACTTCGTGAGCACGATCCCGCTCACGTTCGTCGCTTCCTGAAACGCTTTCGCTTGAAGCATCGCGTTCTGTCCCGTCGTCGCGTCTAACGCGAGCAAGACTTCGTGCGGACCGTTTGGCACTTCGCGTTCGATGACCCGTTTCACTTTCTCGAGCTCTTTCATCAAGTTGACCTTGTTTTGGAGTCGCCCTGCCGTATCGCAAATCAAGACGTCGACACCGCGTGACTTCGCGGCTTGGACAGCATCAAACACGACCGCGGCCGGGTCTGACCCTTCCGCTTGACGAATGACCGGGACACCGGCACGTTCACCCCATACTTGCAGCTGGTCGATCGCGCCGGCCCGGAACGTATCTCCCGCCGCAAGCATGACCGAACGACCTTCTGCTTTCAACTGATGGGCGAGTTTTCCGATTGTCGTCGTCTTGCCGACACCGTTCACACCGACGAACAAGATGACCGTCAACCCGTCCTGCATGTTCAACTCGCGGTCTGACTCGTCTTCTTGTAGACGTTTCGCCACGACTTCGACGAGGGCGTCGCGGACGGCGACCGGGTCTTTCAAATTGCGACGCTTCACTTCTTCTTTTAAATCCTCGACGAGGTCCATCGTCGTCGTCACGCCGACGTCCGCCTGGATGAGCAAATCTTCAAGTTCATCGAAGAAGTCCTCATCGACTTCACGGAACCGATAGACGAGGTCGTTGACGGCGCTCGCGAACCCGTCACGTGTTTTCGTCAATCCGTCTGTAAATTTTTGCGACACCTCTTGGGTCGAGGTCGTCAATTTATCTTTTAATTTTTTGAAAAAACTCAAGTCAATTCCTCCATCTCTTCTTCTGTCTCGACGACACGTTTCGCTTCTGATAATTCGACCGAAAGTACCTCCGAGACACCGTTTTGTTGCATCGTCACGCCATAGAGCGTGTCGGCCGCCTCCATCGTCCCTTTACGGTGGGTGATGATGACGAACTGTGTATCGATTGACAACGTGCGGACGTATTCACCGAACCGGTGGACGTTCGCCTCGTCGAGCGCTGCTTCGACCTCGTCGAGCACGCAGAACGGGACAGGGCGCGTCTTTAAAATCGCAAATAAGAGCGCGATGGCGGTCAGTGCCCGTTCGCCACCAGACAACAGACTTAACGTCTGTAACTTTTTGCCGGGCGGTTTGGCGACGATATCGATTCCTGTGTTTAATAAATCGGTCGCATCGACGAGTTTAAGGTCGGCCTCGCCGCCTCCGAACAGTTCTTTGAACGTCTGTTTGAAATGCGCGCGGACGGTCGCATACGTCTCGTTGAACAACCGTGTCACTTCTCGGTCCATTTCGGAGATGACGTCGTACAGGTCCTGTTTCGCATTGACGAGATCGTCTCGCTGTTCAGACAAGAACGTGAACCGTTCATTGACGAGTTCAAACTCTTCGATCGCACTCAAGTTGACCGGTCCGATCTCCTCGATTTGACGGACGAGCAACTTGAACTCTTCTTTCGCCTCGTCGAGCGGGATCGATAATACCGGGAGCAGGTCGTAGACGAGTCCACGTTCTTCGAGGGCGTCTAGTTTCCACTGCTGTTTCAACTCGAGTTCATTCGCCTCAGTTTCAAGCTTACGGACGTCGGCCTCGAATTGGCGGCGAACGTCCGTCGCCTGCTGCTCACGCTGCCTGAGGATACGGTGTGACTCTTCCTCTGTTTTCAGCGTTTGCGACTGCGCTTCAATTCGCCCTGTCAACACTTTCATCAGCTCCGTCGCCTCGTCATGCTCGATTCGAAGTTCCGCGGATGAGACGATCCGTCCGCTTTCGAGCCGCTCGAGTTCGTGTTTGATTTGATCGAGTCGGGTCGTCTGTTTGTCGACTTCGGCAACGAGCCGTTCGACTTCCGTATTCACCCGATCCAGGTCAAGCGTATGACGTTGCAGGTCGAGCTCGTTTAGACGGATTGCCTCTTGCAATTGCCCCGTCGTCTCCGCGCCTTTCGCCTGCTCCGCACGCAACTGCTCGAGCTCTGTCCGCAGCGACGTCTGCAACACTTCCGTCGCCTCGAGTTCACTTGCGAGGCGCGTCAATTCTGCCGAAGATGTTTCAATCGTATGCGTATAGCGATTCATCTCGTGATCGAACAGTTCGAGTTGTGCTTTCGCGTCCTGGGTCGTCCGCTCTAATTCCCGGAACGAGGTCTCTAACGCCCGAAGCGCCTCTTCCTCTTGCCGTTTCCGTGTTCTGAGCGCGTGGAGCGACTGTTTGAGACGACTCGTCTCCGCTTCATACTCGGTCACACGAAGCTGCTGTTCGTGCAGCATGGCCAACCCTTGCGTCAATCCTTGTTTCAAATCATCGAGCTCTCTTGACTGGGTGAACAGGGCGACGCCTTGTTTCCGGCTCCCCCCTGTCATCGAACCACCGACATTGACGATATCGCCGTCGAGCGTGACGATCCGGTAGCGATAGCCCGTCGTCTGAGCGATCCGGTTCGCGACCTCGAGCGTCTTGGCCACGATAACGGCCCCGAGCAAGGACCGTTTCAATTTGTCAAACAAAGGTTCCGTCGTCACGAGATCGGATGCGATGCCGACGAAGCCATCCATCGCCTCGAGACGATGGGCGACCTCGCTCGGGATAAAGCGCTCTTTCACCGTCGTCATCGGGACGAACGTAGCCCGCCCGGCATTAGCCCGGCGCAACTTGTCGATCTCACGGCGTCCGACCGCTTCATCTTCAACGACGACGTGTTGTTGCGTTTGACCGAGTGCCGTCTCGATGGCGGCCTCATATGATGGGAGCACTTGAATCAGCTCTGCAACCGCTCCGAGCACGCCGCTCGCACGGTCTTTCAATACGAATTTGACGGCATGGAAATACCCTTCGTATGACTGCTTCATCCGCTCTAACATGTCGATTCGGTCTTCGGTCTTTTGACGGCGCCGGTCGAGGTCGTGATACGATTGTTCGGCTCGCGACAACTTTTCTCGAAGCGCGACTTCCTTAGCGACCAATGCCTCTTCTTCGGCCAACAGTTCCTGCCAAGCCGCACGTGCCGCTTCAAGACGATCTCGGTTTGCATCGAGCGAGGCGGTCTGTTCGGTTCGAACGTCAAGCCGGTCCTTGTTCTCACGCAGGAGACGTGCTTTCGCTTCCTCTGCCTGCTCGATGTCACGTCGTTCCCGTTTCTGTTGGTTGCTGAGCGTGGCTCGTGTCGTTGCCAGTTCGAACGCTTCACTTTGAAGCTGTTCGATCTCCGCGTTGAAATCGCGAGTCGCCGCCGTAAGCTTCCGCGCGAGCTCGTCACGTGTCGCCTCAACGGTCTGCAACGCTTCTGACTTCAAAGCTTTGTCCGTTTGAGCGACCGACAATCGCGACTGCAACTGCTCTGTCTCTTCGACCAACTCCGCACGTTGGCGCTCGAGTCGTTCTTTCGTCTCTGCCCCGTGTTCTTCTCGCGCTTTGGCGAGTTTAATATCTCCTGAGAGCCGTTCGAGCTCAGTCGCTTGAAGACGCTCATCCTGATGGAGCGTCTCGAGGACGGCACGATGCTCAGTCAATGTTCCCTCGAGCGCAGCCCGTTCGGTGACGAGCGCGTTCAGCGCCGCTTCTTGGTTGCGTAACTGTTCTTCTGCTGCCGTCTGTTGTGTTGTGGCGAAAGTGATCTTCGCCTTGAGCTCAGTGATCTCGGCACCGAGAATCCCGGTCTCGAGGTCATCATGCCGTGCCTTGGCGACTTGGAACTCTCGAGCGAGTGCCGCTTGTTCACGAAGCGGTTCGACCCGGTCGGCAAGTTCGTATAAGATATCGTCGACGCGCGACAAGTTCAGCTCGGTGTCTTGCAACTTTCGTTCCGCTTGTTTTTTGCGTTGGCGGTACTTCAGCACGCCGGCCGCTTCTTCAATGACGGCGCGACGATCTTCCGGTTTACCCGAGATGACTTGTTCGACCCGTCCTTGCCCGATGATCGCAAACGCGTCACGGGACAAACCCGTATCCATGAACAAGTCGATGACGTCTTTCAGGCGGCACGGCTTTTTATTCATGAAATAGTCGCTGTCGCCACTGCGCGTCACGCGTCTCGTCACGCTCACTTCTTCATATGGCAGGCGCAAGTGCGCATCGCTATTATCTAAAACGAGCGTCACTTCGGCGACGTTGCGGTGGTTCTCGCCTTCGCTACCGGCAAAGATGACATCTTCCATTTTCGCCCCACGGAGCGATTTGGCCGACTGTTCGCCGAGTACCCAGCGAACAGCGTCCGATATATTTGATTTCCCGCTCCCGTTCGGTCCAACCACGGCTGTCACGCCGGGACGGAAATCTAGTTCAATCCGCTTGGCAAACGATTTAAAGCCAGCGAGTTCGATTCGTTTTAAGTGCATCGTGACCATCCTATCCTAAGTAAGCATTCATTTGTTTATTTTACCACAGTTGCTAGTTCGTCAAAATGCTAGAATCATGCTATTCTAAAAAGAACTGTAGAAAGGGGTACTACACATGACGAATGAACAAATGATCGAGGAAATCCTCGATAAAATGAACATCATCAACCGCGGTGCGATCAAGGCGGAAGAATATAACAAAGCCGATGCATCGGCCGTGAAAGAGATTTACGACTACGTGATGAACCGGTCATCACTCTCGATCTCTGAAGTCGACGGTCTCGTCGAAGAACTTGGCCAATTGACGTAACCAAAAGGAGTGGACCCGCGCGGGTCCACTCCTTTTTTTATAGGCCGGCGTATCGCCGATTGAATTCGATCAACGCTTCTTTAGCCGCGATCTGCTCGGCTTCTTTCTTCGAACGACCGATCCCTTCGCCGACGATATCGTCACTGAGACGAGCGTGGGAGACGAATTCACGGCTATGGGCCGGACCGCGTTCTTCGATGATCGTATACGTGACCGGGCCGAGCCCTTCGCGCTGTACACTCTCTTGAAGTTGACTCTTATAATCGGTCTGCTCTTCAAACACACCGGCTAAGACTTTCGGAAAAACCGCTTCGGCGAGGAACTGTTCTACTGGTTCGATCCCTTGGTCAAGGTAGAGGGCGGCGATGTATGATTCGAACACATCGGCGAGTAACGCGGGACGTTTCCGTCCGCCCGTCAGCTCTTCCCCTTTTCCAAGCAAGATAAAATCAGAGAAAGCGTAGGCTTCGGCAAAGTTCACGAGCGACGGCTCACAAACGATGGCCGCCCGTAACTTCGTTAATTCCCCCTCGGAGCGCTCCGGATACGTCTCATATAAAAACCGGGACACTGTCAACTCGAGCACCGCGTCTCCTAAAAACTCTAACCGTTCATTGTCTTTTTTCAAGCCGCGTTGTTCATTGACATATGATGAATGGGTGAACGCCTGCATTAACAGTTCTTGGTTCGTAAACTTCACACCGAGCCGTTCCTCGAGTGCCGTGAACTTCTCCACGATGCGTGCTCGCTCCACTTCATTTCGTCGGCGTCTTTGCGCCGACCCTTGACGGTCGAACCGTCGCTTATCCTTTGTCATAAGTCCCTCCGTGTATAAGCACAAGCCCACCGCTCATTATGAGCGGTGGGAGGCTTGATTACAATTTTGTTTCGATGTAAGACACGACGTCGCCCACAGTTGCAAGCTTCTCGGCATCTTCGTCTTCGATAGTGATATCGAACTTGTCTTCAAGGTCCATGACCATTTCCATCACTTCGAGCGAGTCCGCACCAAGGTCGTCTTTAAATGATTTTTCGGCTGTGATTTCAGAAACGTCTTTCCCGAGTTTCTCTGCTACTGCTGCTTGTACGTCTACTAAGATTTGTTCTTTTGTCATGATAAAATCCCTCCAAAGTAAATTATATTAAATGTACTACAATTGGTAAAGTTCTGTTTTTACGCCATCGTCATGCCGCCGTCGACGGCGATTGTCTGCCCGGTCACGTAAGCGGCCTCGCTTGACGCGAGAAACGAGACGATGCTCGCCACGTCTTCGACTTGGCCGAAGCGATTGAACGGAATTTGTCCGAGCGTCGCTTCGCGCTGCGCGTCTGTCAACGCACCGGTCATGTCGGTCTCGATAAAGCCTGGACAGACCGCGTTCACCGTCACGTGACGGGCCGCGAGCTCGCGCGCCACCGATTTTGTGAGTCCGATGAGTCCAGCTTTCGCTGCCGCATAGTTCGCTTGTCCGGCGTTCCCCGTGATTCCGACGACCGAGGCGATGTTGATGATGCGCCCTGATTTCGACTTGAGGAGCGGACGCGTCGCCGCTTGCGACGTCAAGAACGCGCCTTTCAAGTTCGTCGCGAGCACATCGTCAAAGTCGGTCTCTTTCATGCGCATGAGCAGACCGTCTCGTGTGATCCCGGCGTTGTTGACGAGGCAATCCAAACGGCCGAACGTATCGACTGCCGTCTTGACGAGTGCTTTCACATCGTCAGCGTTCGAGACGTCCGCTTTGACGGCGATCGCCTCGCTGCCCGCCGCTTCAATGGCTGCAACGACTGCTTTTGCTTGCTCGACACTACCCGAGTAATTGACGACGACTCGAAAGCCGTCTTCCCCTAAACGCTTCGCGATGGCGGCCCCGATACCCCGGGACGCACCCGTCACGATTGCTACTTGGTCATGCACGCACTTCTCCCCCTAACGCTGCAACCTCTTCTAACGTCGTCACTTGTTTAAGTGTCACGTTTTTATCGATTCGTTTGATGAGCCCGGACAACGGTGACGTCGAACCGAACTCGATGAACGTATCGACCCCCTCAGCAATCGCTTTCCGGACACAGTCCTCAAACCGGACCGAGGCGTACAGTTGCTCGGTGAGAAGAGCCTTTAGTTTCTCGGCGTCAGTATGGACCGCCGCGTCGACGTTCGAAATGATCCCAATCGTCGCATCTTTGAACGGTGACGATGCGAGCACATCTTTAAACCGTGTCGCAGCAGGCATCATATACGAGCTATGAAACGCGCCTGACACGTCTAGCGGCAACACGCGTTTCGCCCCAGCCTGTTTTAAGTCTGCCTCTGCTTGTTTGACCGCGTCGACGTGACCCGAAATGACGAACTGGCCCGGACAGTTGTAATTGGCGATTTGTACAAGGTTTCCGCTGGCACTGATCTTCTCGGTCAAGTGGAACGCTTCTGCGACATCGGTCATGCCGATGACCGCTGCCATCGTTCCATCCTTCACCTCGGACATGAGCTTACCGCGCTCACGTACGAGCACACACGCTTCTTCGAGATCGATGACGCCCGCGACGACGAGTGCCGCATACTCACCGACACTATGGCCAATCACGACGTCCGGTTTGGCACCGGTCTTCCCGTGTGCGAGCGCGAGCAGCGCCGCGTGCGCCACGATGGCAGGTTGTGCGACTTCCGTTTGTTGAAGCTCTTCTTTTGATCCGGCCGCCATGACGTCGAGCAAATCAAATCCGAGTCGACGATCGATCGCTTGCATCTGTTCAGGATCGTCTAAGAACGTTTGACCCATACCGACTGTTTGTGACCCTTGGCCGGGAAATATCCACGCTTCTCTCATGTACTCACCTTCTTTACGTTAGTCTGTTGCTTTCGCTTGTTTGATCTTCGCGACGACATCATGGTCAACCATGATTTTCGCCTGTTTGAGCGCACTCATGATGGCTAGTGCGTCACTCGACCCGTGCGCTTTGATGACGGGGGCGTTGATTCCGAACAAGCCCGCACCACCTTGCTCACGATAATCTAATGTTTGTTTCAAGTTTTTCAGTTTCGGTTTTAAGACGAGAGCGGCAAGCTTCGAGACAATATCGCTCGTGAACTGTTCTTTCAACATTTTCATGAGCATTGACGAAGCACCCTCCACACCTTTCAACAAAATGTTTCCGGCAAATCCTTCTGTCACGATGACATCGACGTCACCTGACATCGCCTCGCGGGCCTCGACGTTTCCGACGAAGTGGACCGGAGCCTGTTCGAGGAGGGGGAACGCTTCTTTCGTCAGCGCGTTTCCTTTCCCAGCCTCCGTCCCAATGTTTAGGAGCGCGACACGTGGGCGCTTGATGCCGCGGACGTGCTCGGCGTAAAGCGAACCCATGATCGCGTAATCAACCAAATGTTCTGCCTTAGCGTCCGGATTGGCCCCGACGTCTAAGACGACGACACCGCTACCCGTATATGTAGGGAACGTTGGCGACAGTGCCGGACGTTCGATTCCAGGAATCCGACCGATGACAAAAAGCGAAACCGCCATGAGCGCCCCGGTGTTCCCGGCCGATACGAGTCCATCTGCTTTCCCGTCTTTGACGAGCTGAGCCGCTACGACGAGCGAGCTGTCTTTCTTCCGGCGAACCGCCCGGACCGGTTCATCTTCGCCTGTGATGACTTCGCTCGCAGGAACGATTGTAATCCGTGGGTCGGTCAACCCGTAGGACGCAAGCAACACTCCATCACCGACTAGAAACAGTTCCATCTGCTCGTCCGGAAAACGTTCAGCAAATTGTTTTACGCCGTCCACGATTGCTTTTGGGGCATGATCCCCACCCATTGCATCAATTGCTAACTTCATACTTGTTCCTCCTCACCGCGACGATAAATCGTGAAGTCTCCGCTAAAGACACACTCTTCGCCGACATAACTATCCACTGAGACGTCCGTCCGTCCGTCTCGACGCAGTTTGACAACACGAGCCTTGGCAACGACTCGCTCTCCGAGATGAACTTGGCGACTAAACCGGATTTCCGCTTTAGTGGTCAACGCCAGTTCGTCGTCGATGAGCGCCACCGCTAACGAGTTGGCCTGAGCGAACAAAACGTGTCCACGGGCGATCTCGTTGCGGCTAAAGACGTGTTCTCTTTCCATGTCGAGAACCGAGATGGCCGATTCGTCGAGTTTCAAGTCAATCATATCACCGATGACCTCGCTCATTGCGAGCGACTTCACTTCATCGAGGTGCTCTGAAGCAACATGCTTGATCCGTTCCCGGACTTCAGGAATTTTAAGCTCCATCCGATCAAGACGGATCGTTTGAATGCTGACGGCGAACTGCTTCGACAGTTCGTCGTCTTTAATGAACGGGTTATGTTCAATCGTTTCTTGCAGTAAGCGTTGCCGCTCCTTCTTAGGTACCCGCATTCAGTTCCCTCCTAAACTCTTCCCTAAAGAACTTAATACCTGGTACTAATAGCAGTATATATTCTTTAGTTTTAATTTTCAAGTGTTATTCTAACCTTTCGCCGACAAGTAAGTCGAGTCGCTTCAAGTATTGACGCAGCGGTCTGTACGAGGACTCCTGCCAAAACGTCTCGCTGCCGAGCAAGCGGACGGCGTCTTGCATCGCCACTTCCATCACTTTGAGGTCGAGCACCGGGTCGGCGACACGGAAACTCGGCAACCCGCTTTGGGCTGTCCCAAAGAAGTCGCCGGCGCCGCGGAGTTCTAAATCTTTTTCCGCTAACACGAATCCGTCGTTCGTCTCCGTCATCGTCTTCAAGCGGAGCTTCCCGACATCAGACTTCGGGTCTCCTACTAATATACAATAAGATTGATGTGCGCCTCGACCGACGCGTCCCCGTAACTGATGGAGCTGGGCCAAACCGAACCGTTCCGCATCGTGGATCACGATGAGCGAGGCGTTCGGCACGTTCACCCCGACCTCGACGACCGTCGTCGACACGAGAATTTGCAGGGAGTTGTCAGCGAACGCCTTCATCACTTCATCTTTCTCGGCACTCGACAGTTTTCCGTGCATGAGTCCGACCGCATAGTTCGGGAATCGCTCATTGAGTAAATGATACAACTCGGTTGCGCTCTCGACTTCGAGCGTATCGGATTCCTCGATCAATGGCGCGATGACGTACGCTTGACGTCCGAGTGACAGTTCGCGCTCGACCATCACATGCACCCGGTCGATTTGATCCGTTTTCGCCCAATACGTCTCGATCGGCTTCCGGCCTGCCGGCATCTCATCGATTGTCGACACATCCATCTCCCCGAACGCGCTGATCGCGAGCGTCCGCGGAATCGGCGTCGCCGTCATATACAAGACGTCCGCAAGATCAGCCTTGTCTCGTAACATTTTCCGCTGCTCGACGCCGAACCGGTGTTGCTCATCCGTGATCGCCAAGTGCAGACGCGAAAACTCAACCGGCCCTTGAATCAAGGCGTGCGTGCCGACGATGATGTCGACGTCACCGGCTTTGATCGCTTCGAGCAACGTAGCGCGCGCCTTCCCTTTGACCGAACTCGTCAATAAGGCGACACGGATCCCGTACGGCTCGAACAGTTGTTCAAGCGAAGCGACATGCTGCTCGGCCAAAATTTCGGTCGGCACCATGAGCGCGCCTTGATAACCCGCGTTCACTGTCGCATACAAGGCGATCGCGGCAACGACTGTCTTCCCGCTCCCGACATCCCCTTGCAACAGGCGATTCATGCGTTCGGGCTTCTCGATATCACTCACGATCTCACGAATGACGCGCGTCTGTGCACCCGTCAACGGGAAAGCGAGCCGCTTGACGAACTCGTTGAGTTGCGTTTTTTCGAGCGTGAGCGCCCTCCCTTTCCCGGAACGTTCCATCTTTCGAAACGCCTGAAGCTTCAATTGATAAAGCAGGCATTCTTCGTACACATAACTGCGGCGCGCTTGTTTGTACATCTCGATCGAATCAGGGAAATGCATCCCTCTGAGCATCGACGCCCGGTTCTCCAAGCGGTAACGCAAGCGGATTGATTCCGGCAGCCGGTCCTCAAACGTCGTCGTCTGATCGAAGGCGAGTTTGACGATTCGACTGAAATTCTTTTGCGTCAATCCGGCACGAAGCGAATAGATCGGCTGTAACCCGTCCTCGAGCTCACCGAACTCGAGATCGGTCGCACTGATCGTCATCCGGTTCATATCCCATTTCCCTTTGACCGTCACCGTCGCACCAAGCGCCAGTTTGTCTTTATAGAAAGCGCGGTTGAACATCGTCACATGGACGACGTAGCGCTCTTCTAACAACAGCCGGAACTGAAGTCGATTTTTGCCTTTACTATAATAGCGGACGAGCGGTTCCGCTTGAACGGTCCCACTCCATTTGACCAGGTCCCCGTGGACTGCCGTCGTCACGGTGCCGCTGTTATAATTTTCATAACGAAACGGGACGTGCTCTAGCACGTCCTCGATTCGTTCGAGACCCATCGTCTCTAGTTTTTTGGCCATCTCTGGCCCGACCCCTCGGAGCGTCGTCAACGCGTCACTGTTTGGCATTTTCTTTCTCTCCAAAAATATTGCGTTCGATCCGACGTGCTGTCGGTGTATTGGCGAGTCCGCCCCGTGCCGTCTCTTTCAAGGCGGTCGGCATCATTTGACCGATCTCGTACATCGCTGAGATGACTTCATCGCACGGGATGCGGGACGTGATGCCCGCGAGCGCCATATCAGCCGCGACAACCGCGTTCGCCCCACCCATGGCGTTCCGTTTGACGCAAGGTACTTCGACAAGACCCGCTACCGGATCGCAGACGAGCCCGAGCATGTTTTTCAAGGCGATCGCAAACGCCGTCGCCGACTGTTCCGGCGTCCCGCCGGCCGCTTCGACGATGGCTGCTGCAGCCATACCGGTCGCGGAACCGACTTCGGCCTGACAGCCTCCGGCCGCACCCGAAATCGAGGCGTTGTTCGCGACGACGAATCCGAACGCGCCCGAGGTGAATAAATACCGAATCATCGCATCGCGGTCCATCTCGAGACGGTCCTTGACCGCAAATAGCGTCCCCGGTACGACCCCGGCGCTCCCCGCCGTCGGTGTCGCGCAAATCCGTCCCATCGCCGCATTCACTTCGTTCGTGCCAATCGCTTTGGCGACGGCATCTAAAATCAAGTCACCGGCAAGTGATTTGCCCGATCGGACATAGTCTTGCATGAGCACGGCGTCATTCCCAGTCAGCCCCGTCACAGACGTCACGCCTTGCATCGCCCGCTCGACCGCTTCTTCCATCACTTCAAGGTTACGTTCCATCATCGCCATGACCTCTTCTCGTGTCGAGCGTCTGACGTGGACTTCTTGCTCGATCATCACTTCAGAGATCGGGATGTCTCGTTCCGTTGCCGTCCGTACTAATTCTTCTACTGATTTAAACATAGTCGTTTCTCCTTATTCCCCAAAGATGGCTACCCGTTCGATTTGAGGTAACCGTTCCAGTTCCGCTAATACATCTTTTGGCATCGGTTCATCCATTTCAATCGCCATCAAGGCTTGCTTGCCTTTTTCATGACGGCTCACTTCCATATGCCCGATGTTCAGTTCGTGCTTGGCGAGTATGCCCGTCACGGCCGCGATCGCCCCGAAGCGATCGTGATGCAAGACGACAAGTGCCGGTCCACCGCCGGAAAGCTTGAGCGGGAATCCGTTCAATTCGGTGATTTCAATCGTGCCACCGCCAATCGAGATCCCAACGATCTCAAACGTCCCCTCCGCGTCCTCGAGATGAACCCGGGCCGTGTTCGGATGATCCGTGAGCGCGTCGCTCGTCTCAAAGACGACTTCGATCCCCCGCTCTTTCGCGATGTCGAGCGCTTGCGGGATGCGCAGATCGAACGTATCGAACCCCATGATGCCTCCGACGATGGCGACGTCCGTCCCATGACCTCGATACGTGTCGGCGAACGACCCGTAAAACGTGATCCGCGCGAGGTCCGGCGTTCGGCCGAACAGTTTGCCGGCCATAAGACCGATGCGTGCGGCTCCGGCCGTATGCGAACTCGATGGTCCGACCATGACCGGCCCGATAATATCAAACACACTGCGATATTTCATCGCATTTCCCCCTTTCAAAAAAACCCTACCTTCATTATACAGAAGGCAGGGCTGAGATACAGCTTATTCCACACTAAAAATGTAGGAGTAGAGCGGTTGTTTACCGTCGTGAACTTCGATTTCAATCTCATCGTTCTTCGATTCGATGTAAGCCGAGAGTGTTGCGACATCTTCCGCCGACGAACCTTCGCCCGTCAAGATCGTGACAATCTCATCATCCGCGTCCACAAGTGCATCTACGAGCGCTTTTGCCGCTTCTAGACTCGATTTTGATGATGCGACGATTTTCTTCTCAGCAATCGCCATATGATCATCTTTACGAATCTCGACACCGTCGATACTCGTGTCACGGACAGCGTATGTCACTTGTCCTGACTTGACCGTAGTTGCGGCCGTCTTCATGACCGACTCGTTCGTCTCGACATCCGCTTCAGGATTGAACGCGATGGCAGCCGCTAGTCCTTGTGGTACCGTCTTCGTCGGAATGACCGAGACGCCGCAAGGTGCGACCGATGCCGCTTGCTCAGCGGCCATGATGATGTTCGAGTTGTTCGGGAAGATGAAGACGTGCTCGGCGTTCGCCGCTTCAATCGCTTTGACGATGTCTTCCGTCGACGGGTTCATCGTCTGCCCGCCTTCGATGACATGTGCGGCACCGAGCGAACGGAACAGTTCACTGACACCTTCACCCATGGCGACGGTGACGATCGCGTAAGGCACTTTCGCTTTGACGGCAGTCGCTTGAACGCCGTGCTGGTTGGCACCGTGCTCTTCTTCAAGAATCGTCGAATGCTGTTGACGCATGTTCTCGATCTTGACCGCGACAAGCTCACCAAAACGTTGTCCTTTCGTGATGACGTCGCCCGGCGTCTCGACGTGAACGTGGACTTTGAGCAACTCTTCGTCGGCGACGACAAGGAGCGAGTCTCCGAGTTCAGACAACTCGTTACGGAACACGTCCTCATCGAACGGAGTCTGTTTCAACTTTTCGTCTTGGAAACGGACCATGATCTCCGTGCAATATCCAAATTCGATATCTTCCGTCGACATGAAACCTTGCGCAGCATGGTGTTCTGCCTCAACGAGGGCATCCATGACCGGTGCGTGCGGCTTCTCGAGCTCTTTCCCTTCAAGGCTCGCGAGGAACCCTTCATAGATGACGAGGAGACCTTGACCGCCTGAGTCGACGACACCGACTTCTTTTAAGACCGGTAACAAATCAGGTGTCCGCTCGAGCGACGCTTTCGCTTCCGTGATCACTTGCTCCATGAACTCATTGAAGTCGCTCGTCGACTCAGAGGCACGGAGCGCTTCGTCGGCCGCTTCACGAGCAACCGTCAAAATCGTTCCTTCAACCGGTTTCATAACCGCCTTGTATGCCGTGTCGACGCCACGTTTGAGTGCCTCGGCAAAGTCGAGTGTCGATAATTCTGTCTTTCCTTCGATTGATTTACCGAAACCACGGAATAATTGGCTTAAAATAACACCCGAATTACCACGGGCCCCCATAAGTAGACCGCGGGCAAACTTTGATGACACGTCAGCGATATTCGCCGTGTCGAGTGCGGCCACTTCCTTCGCACCTGAAGTCATCGTCAAATTCATGTTCGTTCCCGTGTCGCCGTCTGGGACCGGGAAGACGTTAAGCGAATCCACGTAATCTGCATTTTGGCTCAAGTTGGCTGCACCGTTTGCGACCATCTGCGCAAACACCAATCCATCTAAACGTTTTAACCCCACACCAAATCCTCCTTCGTTCTCGTCAGTCATTCGTCAGACGAACGCCTTGTACGAATATATTTACCGACGAAACGTTTAATCCTAAAGTTTCACCGAGCGTGTATTTTACACGACTTTGCACGTTGTACGCGACTTCCGACACTTTCGTCCCGTAGCTCACGATGATGTGCATATCGATATGTACGTCTTCTCCATCTTGACGTACGACAACGCCACGCGCATAGTTCTCACGTTTGAGCAGTTCTGCGATCCCGTCTTTCAGTTGAGCTTGTGACGCCATTCCTACGACGCCGAAACATTCCATCGCCGCACCGCCCGCGAGTGTCGCGACCACGTCGTTCGTGATATCAATATTGCCATATGTTGTCTTCATTTCAATTGCCATATGGAGTAGCCTCCTTTATTCGGAATGATTCCTACAGTATATTCTACAATAAGTACCTAGTTATTAAAAGGACATGCCCCTAAACTCGGTCAATTGTAACCGCAACCCTCATTCATTATTAAAATCCTCATCCGTAATGTCAAGTTTTTTTCTTGTCATCCGGTTATTTTCTAGTTGCATCGTGAAAAAACCCATGCTAATATAAACGAGTGTCTATTAGGACGAACCCACATAAAAAAGGAGGGGAAACGCATGGCACGTAAATGCTACGTAACAGGTAAGTCACCTAAGTCAGGTAACAACCGTTCGCACGCACTCAACAAGACAAAACGTACTTGGGGTGTAAACGTACAAAAAGTTCGCATTCTCGTTGACGGTAAACCTAAACGAGTTTGGGTTTCAGCTCGCGCTCTTAAATCAGGTCTCGTTGAACGCGTATAATTACCATACACGAACGAAATAAATCCCAGCGGCATGCGCCGATGGGATTTTTTTTGTTTATTTCTTTATATACATAATCAAGACGTTGCCGCTATGAACGAGCAAGTCCGCCTCTTCCGCCGACCACTCGTTTGAGATCGTCAGCGCCTCATGGCTGACGACGTCATGGTTCTCGAGCGGGTACTTGACGCCACGAATCGAGACCGAGGCCCGTTTCCAAGGTACGAGCGACAAGTAATGGTCAGGACGACGCGGGAGACGATAGTCCCCTTTTCCGACGAGGCGGACTTCTTGCCCGTCTGCGAACAACCGCATCTCGGGGTACGCCTCGAGCAGACCGACGTTGCTGAGCGTCATATCGAGTCTGCCTCCGAGTGCACCGTACACGTCGATCACGTCCGCCCCTTTCCCTCGTGCCGCCTCGAGAGCGATCTCAAGGTCGGTCACGTCTTTTTCAGACGGATAACGGACAGCTTCCTCCGGCACGGTGCCTGTGAACGAATCAAAGTCACCGACGAGCAGGTCCGGCTTCATCCCACGGTCGATCAGCGTATGATAGCCGCCGTCGACGCCGATGACGTAATCGGCGTTCCGAGGAAGCTCAGGGACCGCTTCCGGGCTCGCAGCCACAATCAAGACGCGCATTATCTGATGTCCCGTGTCGCGAGCGTCGCGAAGCGCGGCGCCGACGTGAACAAGATCACGATCACGACCGCCGAGACGAGGAACGACGGCAACATATACGTCAAGTTATAGCCGAGCGAGTACAAGACGACCGGTCCTTCCGCATACTCGGCGAAGAAGACGATGCCGGAGACGACGTGCGCAACATATCGGAGCGCCGAGCCGATCAACGCCCCGAGAATCAAATAGAACGTGAGCGTTTTCTTGGCGCCGTCTTTTGCCGACTGTTTGACTTGACCGGCGAAGATACCGGCGACTCCGACGAGGCCGTAGGCGACCGTGTAGTCGAGTAAAAACTGGACCGGTGTGAAGATATAGGCCCCAAATAACAGTTGTAGCGTCCCGACGAGCGCGCCTGTCGCGAGTCCGCCTCTCAATCCATGCCGATACGCCATCACGAGAATCGGCAGCATCGCCAGGCTGACTGCTCCGCCTTGCGGCAACCGATATGGGATGAGCATGTCAAAGATCAGTCCGAGCGAGGCGAACAGCGAGATTTCAATGAGCGCCTGTAGTTTTAAACGTTGTTTCATCTTATTCCCTCCTTGATATGAGTGAACGACAAAAAGCAGCATGACGTAAACGCCATGCTGCTATCGTGTAGCAACGTGCATTTTCGCCACATCCCTACGTCCGTGTGAACGGAACAGGTTCAAAGGGTTAGCTCATGCCTCTCAGCCACAGATGTGACACCCCTTGCGACAATATTTGTTGTTCTACAGACGATTATACACGAGACGCGTTGCGAATGCTATCGATTGCGTCTTTATAGCTCGGTTCGTTATAGATGGCCGAACCGGCAACGAGGACGTCAGCACCTGCGTCGATACAAAGTTTTGCCGTCGCAGGATTTACGCCGCCATCGATCTCGATTTCGAAGTCGAGACGACGCGCTTGGCGCATCTCGCTGAGCGCCGCGATCTTCGGGACGACCGCTTCGATGAACGCTTGGCCGCCAAAGCCAGGGTTCACGGTCATGAGCAACACCATATCGACATCACCGAGCACGTGCTCGATTGACGACAACGGTGTATGTGGGTTCAAGACGACACCACACTTAGCGCCGGCTCCTTTGATTTGTTGCAATACGCGATGCAAATGGTTTGTCGCCTCGACATGGACCGTGACGATATCGGCGCCTGCTTGAACGAAGTCCTCGACGAACCGTTCCGGCTGGTCGATCATCAAATGGACGTCTAATACCATGTCCGACTTGTCACGCAAACTTTTGAGTACCGGCAGTCCAATCGAGATGTTCGGCACGAACTGACCGTCCATGACGTCAAAATGGATGTAATCGGCCCCTGCTTCTTGGACCGCTTTGACCTCTGCCTCAAGGTTGGCAAAATCGGCCGACAGGATCGATGGTGCGATTTTAATCATGTTAGTACCTCCGTTGTCTATCTTTTAATTCCTCCATAAACGTAACATAGTTCGCATAGCGGGTGGAAGCGATTTCTCCGGCCTCGACCGCCGCTTTGACGGCACAACCTGGCTCGTTCAAATGGGCGCAACCACGGAATTTACAGTCATCGTGCCGCAAGACGAATTCAGGGAAACACCAACGCATCTCCTCGACTTCAAGTTCTTCCGGGAACTCAAGACTCGAGAATCCAGGTGTATCGGCGACGAACCCGTCCGCGAGTGTGATGAGCGTGACGTGACGCGTCGTATGCTTCCCGCGGCCAAGCGCTTTCGAAATCTTACCAGTCGCGAGTTCAAGCTCCGGT
Source organism: Exiguobacterium sp. SH5S13 (assembly GCF_004337085.1). Taxonomy (NCBI): domain Bacteria; kingdom Bacillati; phylum Bacillota; class Bacilli; order Caryophanales; genus Exiguobacterium; species Exiguobacterium sp. SH5S13. Next base: position 146,015 of record NZ_SJUS01000001.1, read on the forward strand.
GCGACCGCGTTCAGCAACGAACTCTTCCCGACGCCGGTCTGTCCGGCGAATACGCTCGTCTTGTCTTTGAACGCACTGCGGATGAGCTCGATCCCAGCTCCGTCTTCGGTCGACGTCTCAATGACTTGATAGCCGATCGAACGGTATAGCGCTGCCGCCGCACTAATTTTTTCCTTTTCAGCTTCTAGCAACAAGTCCATCTTCGTCAACACGATGATCGGGTGAACTTGCTTCGATTCGATCAAAATGAGAAAGCGGTCAAGCAAATGAAACGAGAACGCCGGCTCTTTCACGGAAAAGAGCAGAAACGCCTGATCGATGTTGGCGATCGGCGGACGGACGAGATGGTTCGACCGCTCATCGACAGCCATGATGTAGCCGGTCCCGTCCCCTTGGTCTTGAATATCCACGTCGTCCCCGACGACGGGCGAAATGTTTCGGTTCCGGAAGTTTCCCCGGGCGCGACATCTGATTTCAACTTTCGTTTCGGTCATGACATCATAAAATCCACCTTGCAAGCGAATAATCGTTCCTTTCATCCTGTTTCCTCCTTAGAAAAGAGGTGACGCGCACGCCACCTCTTCATTGTGAATCTTTTGCTTGGGCGTATGTCACCGTATCGGTCCGAACGACTTCTCCCTCGACTTCAATCGTCGCGGTACCGACTTCGTCCGGAGCAATGACGAGCGTATAGGAATACGTCGTCGTTTCTGTGATCATATCACGCAACACTTCGATCTCACCACGGGCATCGACGGTACGGATGACGACTTCGACCGGCTCCGCCTCTTCACCTTCTGCCGACGGTTCGATTTCGACGTCCACTTCTCGCTCGATCGAGATGTCGGTCGGCTCGACCCCTTGTGAGACGATGACCGTCAGTTCCGTTCCCGGATCGACCGCCGTCCCTGACGTCGGAAGTTGACGAATGATTTGATTCGCCGGGATGCTCGTCGAATACTCATCGCGTTTCACGATTTTCAAGTTGTTTTGCTCGGCGTAAGTTGACGCCTCTTCGAACGTATAGCCTGTCAAATTGGCGAGCTCGATTTTGTTGCTTCCGGTCGAGACGACGAGCGTGACCGTCTCTTCCGACGCGATAACTTCCTCACCTGGCGTGATCGACTGCGAAATCACATCTCCGCTGTCGACCGTTTCGGACGATTCGGATTGGATTTCAATATCTGTGAAATCAAGATCTTTCAACGTTCGTTCCGCTGCTGTTTGCGACAATCCCTCGACGTCAGGCATCTCGACCGTCTCTTTTCCAGCGGACACGACGATGGTGACGACCGTTCCGCGCTTCGGCTTCCGTCCAGGTTGCGGGTTTTGCGAAATCACGTCGCCTTCAGACACGTTGTCACTCACCCGGTCTGTCGTCTCAACGATGAATCCGGATGCTTCCAGTTCAGTCGTCGCATCACCGACGCTCATACCGACGACATCAGGCACGACGGCACGTGACATTTCATCTGCAACCACATACGCGGCAACCCCGCCACCAATTAATAAAAGAACGAGCACTAGCCAGAGCCACCACTTCTTTTTCTTTTGTTTCTTCGGTGTCGCCGATTCCGGTTCGACTGCAGCTGCCGGCTGCTTGACGACTTCTTTCGGTTCTTCCGGAACGACAGGTGCCATGACGAGCGTCTGATCAAATTCGTCTTGTTCTGTCGGCATCCGTTTCGGTTCGTCCGCGCGGTCTGAGCTGAGCGATGTCAAGCAGTCTTTTTTAAAAGCAGCAACCGAGGCATGTCGTGCCCCCGGCGATTTGGCGAGCGCCTGCATAATACAGTTCTCAAGCGCTTGTGGAATTTTAGGGTTCAAGTCGAGCGGTCGGATCGGATCATCTTGCAAATGTTGTAACGCGACCGCGACCGGCGTCTCACCGATGAACGGGACTCGTCCTGTCACAAGTTCGTATAGCACCGCACCGAGCGAATAAATGTCTGACTTCTCATCGGCAAACTTGCCACGCGCTTGTTCCGGAGAGAAGTAGTGGACCGACCCGAGGACTGACATCGTATGGGTCAGCGTCGCGTTCGACATGGCCACGGCAATCCCGAAATCGGTCACTTTGACGTTCCCGTTTTGGTCGATCATCATGTTTTGCGGTTTGATATCCCGATGAATGATGCGATGGGCATGGGCATGATCGATCGCATCACAGATCTGTCCCATGATCCGTAACGCTTCCTCGATTGATATGTACTCTTCCTGTAAATATTGTTTGAGCGTCATACCATCGACATGTTCCATGACGATGTAATAAATGTCTTGTTCATCTCCGACGTCATAAATGGCGACGATGTTTGGATGGTTCAGACTGGTTGCCGCATGGGCTTCTCGTTCGAACCGGCGTATAAATTGTTCGTTATGCGAGAATTCAGATCGTAACACCTTAATGGCGACGGTTCGGTTTAAAATCTCATCGTGAGCCCGGTAGACATTTGCCATGCCGCCGCTACCGATTTGTTGTTCGATCCGATAACGATCGTTGATTCGTTCTCCACTTCGCATCGGATTCATCCTCTCTTTCTATCTGTGAATTGGACGAGCGCCACAGTGATGTTGTCGCTCCCACCCAATCGGTTGGCTTGATCGATCAACATGTCCGCCTTAGCGTCCGCAGAGATGGGACGAGTTAAGGCGTGTTTGATGGCTTCATCTGTCAGGTGAGTCGTCAAGCCATCCGTACAGATTAAAATCGTGTCGAACTCGGGGTCGGCAAACACTTGCAGATCAGGTTCGACGTGCTCTTTTGAGCCGATCGCACGGGTGATAATATTTCGTTTCGGGTGGATCCGCATTTCTTCTTCCGTCAATTCCCCAAGTTGTTTTAGCACGTTGACGTAAGAATGGTCTTCCGTCAATTGTTGGAGTGTTCCGCCACGAAGGGCGTAGACGCGGCTATCGCCGATGTGCACGATGACAATCGTTTCGTCATGCCAACAGACGCCAGCGATGGTCGTCCCCATCATGACGAGATTAGACTGCTTCGCGAATTCAAGCACTTGCTCATTTGCCAGCTCCACGTTATCACGGAACCACGTCTCCATCGCTAACGGTGTGGCCGGAAGCGTCGGAAAGGCGCGACGAAACTGCTCGATGACGAGCCCGCTCGCGACCTCTCCTGCTTCATGCCCCCCCATGCCGTCGGCGACGAGGGCGATCCCGGCATGCTCGTCCCCTAAAATCAAGACGGCATCCTCGTTTTGAGCCCTCACCTGCCCACGGTCGGTTCGGTATGCTAATTCCATCTTCCTGATTACCTCGTTTCTTGTTCGCGCTCCTTCGCTCGAAGCTGCCCGCAAGCCGCATCGATGTCCGAACCTTGTTCGCGACGAATCGTCACGTTCACTTTTCGATCTTTGAGCACTTTTTCAAAGGCAAAAATTTGATTACGTGGCGTGCGCACATAGTCGCGCTCAAGCACATGGTTGACTGGAATCAAGTTGACGTGGCATTTGACGCCTTTCAACAAGTCGGCAAGCTTGTGGGCATCCTCTTCTGTATCGTTGACGCCACCGAACAAACCGTATTCAAACGTGATACGACGTCCACTCTTCTCCGTGTAATAGTTGACGGCTTCCATCAACTTGTCCAAGTTATAGGCACGGTTGATCGGCATGAGACGTGTCCGAACTTCCGTCGACGCCGCATGAAGCGAAATCGCAAAGTTAATGCGCATCCCTTCGTCGGCGAACTTGTAGATTTTCGGCACGATTCCGCTCGTTGAGACGGTGATGTGGCGTGAACCGATGTTCAAACCGTCATCGTGGTTGACCGTGCGCAAGAAACGCATCAATTCGTCATAGTTGTCAAACGGTTCGCCGATTCCCATGACGACGATCGAGTCGACACGTTCACCGCTCACGTCGAGCGCCCGTTGAACATCTAATACTTGAGCCGTGATTTCTCCGGCTTCAAGGTTACGTTTCAACCCGCCGAGCGTCGATGCACAGAACGTACAGCCGATGCGGCATCCGACTTGTGTCGTGACACAGACCGAGTTGCCGTATTCGTGGCGCATGAGTACCGTCTCGATCGAGTAACCGTCTTGGAGCTCGAACAAGAACTTGATCGTTCCGTCTTGTGATTCCTGGCGGACGAGTTCTTTTAACGTCGTCAACTGGAACGAAGCATCGAGTTTTTCACGAAGCGGTTTCGACAAGTTCGTCATATCATCGAATGACGTCACCCGTTTGACATACATCCAGTCATATAACTGTTTCGCGCGGAACGACTTTTCTCCTGCATCGATGAGCCATTGTTCGAGTTCAGGGTATGTGAGCGAATATAAAGACGGCTTGGCACCGACTAATGGGGTTTTTTCAACTGCTTTTGGATTCATGTTTATACCTCTTTCTTAAATGCGGCGATGTAGAAGCCGTCCGTTCCGAACGTCGTCGGAAGTAGTTTGAGTTCGGCGCGGTCCGATGACACCATCGGACGTAACACTTCAGGAAGACGATCTCGGAGTGTTTCATCCCACGTCAATCCGTTCGACAATATATAGTCGGCCTGCCGTTCATTTTCAGACGGGTCGATTGTACATGTCGAGTACACTAGCGTACCACCTTGCTTCAGTAGTGGCAAGACAGCGTCAATAATTTCACGTTGGATGATCGGCAGTCCAGAAAGGGATTCTTTGTCCTTCGTCCATTTAATATCTGGCTTGCGGCGAATGACACCTAGACCCGAGCACGGGACATCGAGCAAGATGCGGTCAAAGCTCTCGCGTTCGAACTCATCTCCGGCGTCTCGGGCATCGAGGGCTAGTGCGGTCACTCCATCGATTTGCAATCGCTTCACTTGTCGTTCGATCAGTTTTGCCTTATGAGGGTGAAGGTCGAGCGCCACGAGCGTCCCGCCGTCCATCCGTTCGGCGGTGTGCATCGCTTTTCCGCCTGGCGCGGCACACGCGTCGAGCACGCGTTCGGTCTTCTCGGCACTGAGCGCGTCGGCGACGATCATCGAGCTCTCATCTTGAATCGACAAAAGTCCTGCGTCGATAAACGGCGTCGTATGAACGTTTCCGGACTCGATAACGAGACCGTCTGACGATAGATCAGAACGTGACGCTTGTACGCCTGACTCGGCGAGGCGTTCGATCATCTCGTCGACCGTGATTTGTTTGCGGTTGACGCGAACTGTCACCGGGGCCGGCTCGTTGTTCAACTTGCACATCGCCTCTGTCGCCTCAATCCCGTACGTGTTGATCCAATCCGCGACGAGCCAGTCGGGATGACTGTGCTCGATCGCGATCCGTTCGGCGTCAGGAAGCCCGCTCAAATCTGGGAACCCGTCACGGGTGACGTTGCGCAACACGCCGTTGACGAACTTGCCGATGCCGGAGTGCCCACGTTTTTTGGCGATCTCGACCGCCTCGTGTAAGACGGCCCGGTCCGGCACTTTGTCCAAATAGAACAGTTGATACACGCTCATCCGAAGGAGCGGTAAGACGAAACTGTCCAGTTTTTTCGGGTTTTGGACACGCTTCTCCAATATATAATCAAGCGTCCGCTTCCGCCCGAGCGTTCCGTAGACGAGCTCTGTGTAAAGTCCCACGTCTTTTGAAGCTAGCTTTTTTTGGTTTAATAAATCGTTGACCGCGATCGTCGAATAGGCTCCGCCTTGTTCGATTTTGATCAGCGTATCAAGCGCTGCTTGTCTTACGTTCATGTCACCCTCCTAATTGGTCGCCCACTTGCAGCTTTTGTCCGGCACCGCGCATGAACGTGGCACCGTCCATCCGTTTTTTTCCGGCCGGCTGTAACTCTGTCACTTTGATGGCGACGTCATTTCCAGTCGCGACCACAAACCCATCCTCTTCAAGCCGGACGATTGTGCCCGCCTCACCGCTCCCGCTCGTCTTCTCGCTCGCGAACACTTTCACCCGCTCGCCCGCGATCAATGTATACGCCGTCGGGAACGGGTTCATGCCACGAATGTGGTTGAAGATCGATGCACCCGGCTGCGACCAGTCCAGCTGTTCGCGGTCCCGGCTAATGTTCGGTGCGAACGTGACGTCACGTTCGTCTTGCGGTACCGCTTCGATCCAGCCTTCTAAAAAGGCTGGCAACGTCTTGATCAACAGATCAGACCCTGCGACGGCAAGTTTGTCGAACAGCGTACCGACCGTGTCTGTCTCTTCGATCGGGACGATCGTGTTCGCGATCATGTCACCTGCATCCAATTTATCGACCATGTACATGATCGTGACGCCCGTTTCTGTCTCTCCGTCCAAAATCGCTTGATGGATCGGTGCGCCCCCCCGGTATTTTGGAAGGAGCGAGGCGTGCACGTTGATCGCGCCATATGTCGGAGCCTCTAACAGTTCACTCGGCACGATTTGCCCGTAAGCCGCCGTCACAATCAAATCCGGTTCAAGCGCCAAAATATCCTCGTAATCGGTGCGGACTTTGATCGGCTGCAATACCGGGATGTTATGACGGAGCGCACACTCTTTGACCGGTGTCGGTTTGAGCTCACGCTTGCGACCGACCGGTTTGTCCGGCTGCGAGACAACACCTACGACATTGTATCCTTCTTCGAGCAAGCGCTCAAGTACGGATACGGCGAACGCCGGTGTGCCCATGAAGACGATCCGCTTGTCGGTTCCGGGCTTAGGAACGGCGAGTTTATCGGTGAACAGGACGCCGTCTAAATGGTCGATCTCGTGTTGGATGGCGCGCGCGAAGAAGCCGCTTGCTTTCACTTCTTGAAAGCGCCCTTTCATGTCTTGCGTCTTGACGACGATCGACTCATGTCGTTCGACGAATCCGAACTCACCCGGGATGCTCAAGCAACCTTCTAATCCGACGGCTTTGCCTGCGGTCGAAATGATCTCTGGATTGATCAATACGAGCGGACCTGTTTCGTCGTCAGTATGGACGACGGCAAGGCGCTGGTTCAAATTGACTTGCGGCGCGGCCACACCGACGCCATCATACTCATACATCGTGTCAAACAGCCGGTCGACCGTCTGGCGCAACTTCTTGTCAAACTTTGTCACCGGGTCACAGTTGACCCGCAAAATCTCATTTGGAATTTCGACTACTTTATACATTTCGTTCCACCTCACATGAAGACGTATGGATTTACATCTATACTCAATTGATATTCTTTTTTGCTGATTGCTTTCGCCCGCGCTTGTTGCAGCATGGCGAGAACGGGATATAACGCTTCCGGTTGTTTCGTCTTGATGAACAGCTGGTAGCGATACAAGTTTTTTAGTTTCGATAACGGTGCCGGCATCGGTCCGTTCAGCCGGGACTGCTCGACGTGCGCTGCCGCAAAATCGGCGGCGAACAGGTCGGCCTCGGCTTGCGCGACGAGCGGATTCTCAGCCGCGAACGTGACGAGCGTCACGTACCAGTAAGGCGGATGGTTGCCGACTTGTCTGAGTTTCATCTCGCGCTCGAAAAACGACTCATAATCATGCCCACTCGCCGTCTCGATGACATAATGGTCCGGATTGTACGTCTGGACGTACGCCTCACCCGGTAAACTTCCACGTCCGGCTCGTCCGGCGACTTGGGTGACGAGTTGGAACGTGCGTTCGGTCGCCCGAAAGTCGGGCATACCGAGCGTCGCATCGGCCGCGAGCACGCCGACGAGCGTGACGTTCGGAAAATCGAGCCCTTTGGCAATCATCTGGGTACCGAGCAGGATGTCGGCCTCGCCGTCCTCAAACCGTTTCAACAGCTGTTCGTGCGACCCTTTACGCGACGTCGTATCCTGGTCCATGCGGATGATCCGTGCTTCCGGGATTCGGTTCAACAGCTCGGTCTCGATCTTTTGCGTGCCGGTGCCGAACTGTTTGATCTTTTTACTGTCGCACGTCGGGCATTTCGGCGGCATCCCGATCTCATAGCCACAATAGTGGCATTTGAGCCGGTCGCCGTGCTGATGATACGTCAAGTTGACGGCGCAATGTGGGCAGGTCAGCCCTTCCCCACAATCACGGCACATGACGAACGTCGTGAACCCGCGGCGATTGAGCAAGATGACACATTGTTCTTTCTTCGCAATCCGGTCATTGATGGCCAGAAATAAGTCTTCCGAGAACATCGTCGTGTTCCCTTTCGCGAGTTCGCGGCGCATATCGACAATATGGACGGGCGGCATCTTGCCGCCGTAGCGTTCACTCAAATGCAAATAGCGATAGACGCCTTTTTGGGCGCGGGCGTAAGACTCGAGCGACGGTGTCGCGCTTCCGAGCACGACCGGACAACCGTGATGACGGGCTCGCCAAATTGCGACGTCGCGCGCATGATAGCGTGGATTTTCTTCTTGTTTATACGTCGTCTCATGCTCTTCGTCTAGGATGAGCAGGCCGATGTGTTCGAGCGGAGCAAAAATGGCCGATCGGGCGCCGACGACGACGTCGACTTCCCGTCGCTTGATTTTCCGCCACTCATCATACTTCTCGCCTTGCGACAAGGCGCTATGGAGGACGGCGACGCGATCGCCAAAACGGCGTTTGAACCGTTTGACCATCATCGGTGTCAAGCTGATCTCCGGAACGAGCAGGACGGCTTGCTTCCCGTCATCGACGACTTGGCCGATCGACTCGAGATACACTTCGGTCTTTCCGCTTCCGGTCACGCCGTGGAGCAACAACGTCTCACCGGCTTCGGCCTCGCGAATCGCGCGCACCGCTTCCGTTTGACTGTCATTCAGTTGGACATCATCGATCACTTGTTCGATCGAAGCGTACGGGTCTCGATTCAATTCGACTTCGGTCACTTTGACGGCACCGAGCGTCTCGAGCTTTTGCAGCTGGGGGCGCGTCAATCCGATTTGACGGAGCGACGACCAGTACATACGAGGCACGTCTTCAAGCAGACGGACCGCCTCGAGCTGTTTTTTGGCACGCGCCGGGACGACGCTCGCATCCTTCAACTCGATCAACAAGTCGGTTTTGACCGTTCGTTTCTCTTTTAGCACCGGTGAAAGCGACAAGTCCCCTTTTTTGGCCATGGCCAAAATCAACGACTGGACTTCTTTTGGGTACTCCGACAAGTGTGTGCCGGCCCGAACACCCTCAGGAAGTGACTCCCCTTTGATCGCTTTATCGTAGCTGACTTTCAGCGCCGCCGGCAACATGGCGAGCAGTGCCGACGAGCGGAAGCAAAGCGTCGTCTGTTTCACGTGCGTCGACAGTTCGAGCAACTCTTCGGTCAAAGACGACTCTTCGTCAAGAAGCGCTTCGAGCGGTTTTAACCCTTCCCGTGTTCCGTCCGACACCCCTGTCACGATGCCGAGTAACCGTCTCGATCCGAACGGTACCGATACGCGCATACCTGGCTCGATCAACGACTCGAACTGGACCGGGACCTCATAGTCAAACGGTCGGTCGATCGTGATGACCGGAGCATCAACGTGGACGTGAGCAATCATCGTAAACCTTCCTTAAAGTAGGCGAGCAACTCGTGGGCGAGACGTTGTTTGCTCTGCCGCGGCAGACGGACAGATGAGCCATCCGCTCGGAATAAGACGACTTCGTTGTCGTCAGACCGGAAACCGATGTCTCGCTTCGACACGTCGTTCGCGACCAAGAAGTCGACGTTTTTACGCTCGAGTTTAGCCCGGGCATGGTCTTCAAGCTGCTCTGTCTCGGCAGCGAATCCGACGAGGAGCTGATGCGTCTTCTTCGTTCCGAGCTCCTTTAAAATATCGGTCGTCTCCTCGAGCTCGATCGTCAACGGGCCGTGGACTTTTTTATGTTTCTCGGTGTGGACCGTCTTCGGACGATAGTCAGCGACCGCCGCCGACTTGATGACGATGTCTTGCGTCGCAAATCGCTCGAGCACCGTCTCGAGCATCTGTTGTCCCGACTCGACCGCGATCGCGGTCACCCCGTCTGGGACCGGGACTTGGAGCGGGCCGTGGACGAGCGTCACGTTCGCGCCCATATCTCGCGCCGCCTCAGCAAGGGCGACTCCCATCTTCCCGGATGAATCGTTGGATAAAAACCGGACCGGGTCGATACGCTCGACCGTGGGCCCAGCCGTGATCAAGACGTGCTTTTCAAGCAAGTGTTTCGGGACGAACTGGCTCGCGATGATGCGGACGAGATCTTCCGGTTCAGGCAGACGTCCGCCGCCAATCCAGCCGCAGGCCAGATTGCCGACACCCGGCTCGATGATTTGATAGCCGTATGATTTGAGCGTCTCGATATTTCGGCGGGTCGCCGGATGTTCGAGCATGTTGACGTTCATCGCCGGAGACACGATGACGGGACATTTCGCTGCTAAGATCGAGGTCGTGATGAAGTCGTCGGCGATTCCGTTAGCAAGTTTAGCGATGATATTCGCCGTCGCCGGGGCGACGACGATCAAATCACTCGTATCAACGACATCGATGTGGGCGATCTTCGTCGGGTCGTGCTCTTCGAACACGTCCGAATAGATCGGATTGCGACTGAGTGCTTGAAACGTCGCCTTTCCGACGAACTGCTCAGCCGATGCTGTCATCGCCACGCGGACGTTCGCGCCTGCTTGAACGAGTTTTGACGTGAGTGCGCACGCCTTATATGCAGCGATACCGCCGCTCACACAAAGCAAGATGTTCCGGTCGTTCAACATTCACATTTCTCCCCTTTATAGACAATGAGACCCAAGTCGTATCCGACTTGGGTCACACTTCATCCGTTGTTCTTTTCGTTCACGATGATTGTCGTGTCACCCGAGAATATTTCTTCTAGCGCTTGACCGACCGGTTTATACGATTTTGGCGCAGCGATTTTTGGTGCTTTTCCGTCTTGGATCTGACGGGCACGCTTGGCGGCCACCGTCACGATTGTGTATTTCGACGGGATGATACGTTGTAAGGCATCAATCGAAGGGTATAACATTAAATGACCTCCATCATAGCTTTTTTATAGAGAGACGCGACACGTTCACGTTTACAATGCTCGGCCGTCACGATCGCTTTGATCCGGTCGATCGCTTTATCGACTTCGTCGTTTGTGACGACGTAATCGTAAGCATCCATCAACTCGATTTCTTCACGGGCGACGAGCAAGCGTTGCTTGATGACTTCTTCCGATTCAGTGCCTCGACCGACTAAACGGTTTCGAAGTTCTTGCAGGCTCGGCGGTGCGAGGAATAAAAAGACGGCTTCTGGGAAACGTTCCTTTACTTGGAAAGCTCCTTGGACTTCAATCTCTAAAATGACGTCCTTGCCACTTTCAAGCGTCTCGCGCACCCATTCGACCGGTGTCCCGTAATAGTTGCCGACGAATTCTGCATGTTCAAGCAGTTGATCGTGTTCAATCATGTCTTCAAATTGCTCTCTCGTCTTAAAGAAGTAATGCACTCCCTCAACTTCGCCTTCACGTGGTTTTCGAGTCGTTGCCGACACCGAATACTGAAGGTTGTTGTCCGCCTCTTCACGGAGCACTCGGCAAACAGTACCTTTGCCGACACCGCTTGGACCAGACAAGACGATTAATAATCCTCGTTCTTTAAAATTCAATGCAAGCCCTCCATCTTCTAACATCACATTACATTATAATAGCAGTCCTTTAATTGTTACGGCAAGAAGAAGTTCGGATTTCCTACTTCATCGTACCATATTTTCTGTGAATCTGATAACGTAGAGACAGAAAAAGGACAAAGGTGATGAGACTAATGGCATATGATGGATTAATGACATATCGTGTCGTAAAAGAACTACAACCGCTCGTTGGCGGTCGAATCAATAAAGTGCATCAACCGTATGCGCTCGACTTGATGATTCAAGTCAGATCGAACCGACAAAGCGTCTCGTTGCTCGTTTCAGCGAATGCGATGTATGCGCGACTTCAATTGACGGACACCCCGATCAAGAACCCGCAAGAGCCTCCGATGTTTTGTATGATGCTGCGGAAGCATATCGAGGGCGGCTTTATCACAGCGATCGAACAAGTCGGCCGCGACCGTGTCATCGTTTTCTCGGTCAGATCGCGTAACGAGCTCGGCGACGAAGAAAACAAACGCGTCTATATCGAACTGATGGGACGTCACTCGAACGTCGTCTTGACGAACGAGGACGGCAAGATTTTAGACGCAATCAAACACCTTCCCCCGTCTCAAAACACGTATCGGACGATCATGCCAGGCAGCGAGTACATCTTGCCGCCGGCGCAACAAAAATCCGATCCGTTGACGGAACGGGAAGCGGGATTGAAACGAATCGATTGGAACGCAGGTATGCTCGACAAGCAGCTCGTTGCCAGTTTCGCCGGGATGAGCCCGCAAATCGCTCAAGAGATCATGCATCGAGCCAAAACGCCGAACCGCTCGAACTTAGAGGCGGCGTTTGACAGCGTGATGGCAGACCTTGAAGGCGCTTATGTATTCCAACAGCTCGCCTCCGGGAAGGAACGGTTCAGTCCAATCGCGCTCACGTCGGGCGATATCGTCTCTGAAGAACGCTACGACTCGAGCCGGGAAGTGCTCGACCGCTTTTACTATGAGAAGGCGAACCGTGACCGGGTCAAGCAGCAAGCCCATGACGTCGAGCGTCTGCTCAAGTCAGAGCTCGAACGCAACCAATTAAAACGGAAACGCCTGCTCGAGGATATGAAAGCGACGGAACGATCGAACGAGCTCCAAAAATACGGTGAGCTGTTGACGACGTATTTGTTCCAACTCGAGAAAGGGATGAAAATCGCTCACGTCGTCGACTATTATGATGAGGACGGCGCTATGATCGATATCCCGCTCGATCCGCTTAAAACACCGAACGAGAACGCGCAACGTTACTATAAGAAATACAACAAACTAAAAGTTGCCAAAGTCGAGGTTCAAAAGCAAATTGAACTGAACGAGACCGAAATCAGCTATTTAGAGACGCTCGTCGCCCAACTCGACGTCGCCGCGCCGCGCGATATCGTCGAGATTCGCGAAGAGCTGGCCGAAGGCGGGTACATCCGACAAAAACGTCAGAAGAAGAAACAAACGGCCAAAGTCGCGCTCGAAGGCTACACATCTTCGACCGGTGTCGAGTTTTACGTCGGCAAAAACAATACGCAAAACGACCACTTGACGTTCAAGTTCGCGCGTCGCGACGAAGTTTGGCTTCACGTGAAAGATATCCCCGGTTCACACGTCATCATCCGGTCGACCGAACCGGACGAGACGACGCTCCTCGAAGCAGCGACCGTCGCCGCCTACTTCTCGAAGGCACGTGCCTCGAGCGGGGTGCCGGTCGACTATACGAAAGCCCGTTACGTGAAAAAACCGAGCGGCGCCAAGCCGGGATTCGTCATCTACACCGATCAGCAGACGGTATACGTGACTCCGGACGAGCAGCTCGTCAAATCATTACAACAATGAGACGTAACATGGGGTCAATAATGATGCCACTTTCTGATTTTCCCCTATGATGTAAAGGTGAGAGGTTGCTCGTCCGTGGCGCCGAAAGGACGGGCTACACCATTCCAACGAAATAAACGAAGGCCCCGTCGATCGACGGGGCCTCTTCGTTATGGATTATGTTTGAACGCCTCGAGCTGTTCATGATAGTCGAGCAGATGTCCGTGTAAAATTTCAGAAACAGATAAGTCTTCATGCGGCAATTGGAAGAGCGAGTACGGTTTGTCACACGTGTAGAGAATGTCGTGATGGTGGGCGAGCAGGAATAAAAACTCGGACTCGAACGCGTGGCGTTCGTCCTCGGTCATCATGAGTAACGCTTCCCGGTGCTCAGCGAGACTCTCGAGCAGCAAGACCAATTTATCCTCCAAATGAATCAATAACCGATATTGCTTGATCGTCAAATGCTTCAACTTAACCTTCGTCACTTGCATGTCTTCTTGCAGCATCATATGGAGCTCTTGGTGGCCGAGGATACGGGCGCGCGTCTCGAGCAATTCTGCCGGGGAGCCGATCAGCTCGCGCCAATGATGGAACATATACGCCGACGTCTTCCGAATCTCGCCGAGCAGACGCTCTTCATAACGCGGTGGCATGAACGCATAGTTGACGCCGAGCGAGACGAACACACCGACCGCCGTCAATAGCGAACGCGTCCACGCGTAGTGGAAAAAGTCGGTCGTCGGGTTTTCAAGCATGAGCACAATCGCGAACGCCGCATACGTCGACATGTGCGTCTTATCGAACGTCGTGTTGAGCGTGAGTGCGACGATGACGGCAAGACCGATCGAAATCGGGTTCACCCCGAACGCATAGACGATCAACAAGCCACACATGAGGCCGACGATCGTGCCGAATATACGGCTAAAGACGATTTTCGATGACCGTTTGACGGTCGGTTGCATCGCGACGACGGCGGCGATGGCACCCATCCCCGAATAAATGCCGAAGACATACCATGACAAGGCGATTGTGATGGCAACGGCGATCCCGGTCTTAAACGTTCGCAGTCCGACTTTAGGAATGTAGCGTTTGTTGATCATTTCAATTCGACCTTCCCTGTCTCAGAAATCAGTTCCACGTTCGGACGATTCGAGTTCGAAAGATGGTACACACCGTTGCTGATTTCTTTAAAGCGCTCAGCCGCCGCGATGTTTCCTGTTGTCGTGACGGTCACTTGTCCGGTCGCGTTTCGCGGCTCATACGTGAGCGTCCCGGCCTCTGTCTGGACGGTCAGCGCTTGGTTGACGACGACGTCACGGATTGTCGCGTCCCGATACGACCGGATGTCGCCCGTGACGACACGAACCGTCTCAAACGTGGCATCGCTTCTCGTCTCGACCCGAAGCCGGTCGCTTTCAAGTTTCTTCAGATTGACCGCGTTGGCATCGAGAACAATGGTTTTCGCGACCAACCCTTGTCCGGTCACTTGCTCAGCCGTCACTTCGATCGATGTCATCGAACTTGGCAACGCGACCCGGATTTTATAACGGGACGGCTCCGCGCTTGCCCGACTCCCGAACTGGCTCATCGGTCCATACCGTTCGACGACGGAAATCGTGTCCCCGACCGACTTCACTTTAATGCGACGTTCTTTCGAATTCGTCTGCAGTACTTCGATCTGAACTTTTTCGTTCGTGCTCCGGATAAATTCAACATTCCCATGCGCCGTCTCAAGCCGAAGCTTTTTCATCTGGTAACGGTCCTCATACTTGTCCCCTAGCGCCAACATGTGACTGAATACGAATAAATTCACGAAAAATAATAAAGGTAACACCGTGAGGACGAGACCGAATGCGATTTTGCGATGTTTAGGGATGTTTTGAAACCGTGCTTTCAATGACTGTCCTTTAATTCTAGAATACGCCATAGTTCTCTCCTTTTTCGACTGCTTTCCCTATTCTAACACGTTCAGTATCACATGTTGCCAAATGAAAAAGAATCCGCCCGGAGGTGGATTCTTCAAAAAATATTTATGAAGAAACTTGCTCACTCCAACCATGCGGATTAGTTCGCCATTCCTCCAACGAAGTAGCTTCTTGTTTAGTGATCATCCGTTTTTTGACAGCGACTTTAATCAACTCGTTGATCGTCGTCAACGCCGAATAGTGCAGCTCATATTCGAGTGAATTGATTGCCAGAACTGGGAGGTTATAAGAGAAAATTGCTTGAATCTTGACGACCTCTCCGCCCGCCGCTTGAATTGCTCGCGCCGCCTCCATGCTCGATTTCCCAGTCGAGAGCAGGTCTTCGATGACGACGACACGCGCTCCTTTGTCGAATCGACCTTCAATCTGGTTGCCTTTCCCATGTTTTTTCGCACCCGACCGGACGTAGATGAGTGGTAGACCGAGTCGGTCGGCTAAGAGCGTCGCATGGGGAATCCCGGCCGTCGCCGTTCCCGCGATGACGTCGGCGTCGAGCGGACGGACGGCGTCGACAAGTGCATCGATAATCTGTGAACGCACTTCTGGATAACTGAGCGTCAGTCGGTTATCACAATAAATCGGGCTTCTTAACCCGCTCGACCATGTGTACGGTTCATTCGGTGATAAGGTGACGGCTTCAATCGATAATAATGCCTCAGCGATTTGTCTCATACGTTTGGCTCCATTCCTTCATAAAGTATTCGTAAGCTGCGTTCGGATCGGCTGCCCGGGTGATCGGGCGCCCGACGACGATAGCTGATACACCGGCGTCAAAAGCGGCTTGCGGTGTCGCGACCCGGACTTGATCGTCTGTCGTTTCGTTGATTCGGATGCCGGGCGTCACCGTCAAAAACGGTGAACCGAGCGCTTGTCGAATCGCGCGGGCTTCGTGAACGGACGCGACGACCCCATCGAGTCCTGCCCGTTTGGCAAGTCCCGCTTGTCGCAAGACGGCCTGCTCGAGACTTCCGCCAATTCCGAGTTGTTCTGACAGCATCCGCTCGTCGGTCGATGTCAGTTGGGTCACCCCGATCAATGTGGTCGTGTCGTTCACATCACGCAACCCATCCAATGCGTAGCGCATCATCGTCTCACCGCCGAGCGTATGAACGTTCGTCATTTCAACGCCGAGCCGGCCGATTTGGCGGAGCGTCCGCCTTGCCGTCTCCGGGATGTCATGAACTTTGACGTCTAGAAAGACCGGGTAACCGCTCGCGACGAGTTCTTCGACGAACCGTCCACCTTCACGGTAGAACAGTTCCATGCCGACTTTGACGGCCGGGCGTTGGTCAATTTTTTTTAAGAGTGAAAACGCTTCGTCACGTGTTTCGACATCAAGCGCGAGATACAACCTGTTCATACGCCTTCCCCCTAACGTCTAAAATATGATCGATGCCGAGTTCATCGAGCCGGCCTGGCAACGCCTCGATGATTTCCTGACATACGTATGGGTTTTCAAAATTGGCAGTCCCGACCGCGACCGCCGATGCACCCGCATAGATAAATTCGAGCACGTCGTCGACCGTCCGCACACCGCCCATGCCGATAATCGGGATATTGACCGCTTGGGCGACTTCGTACACCATCCGGATGGCGACCGGCTTGATGGCCGGACCGGATAATCCGCCAATTCGGTTCGCTAAGATCGGTTGACCGGTCGTAACGTCAATCCTCATGCCGACGAGCGTATTGATCATCGTGATGCCGTCGGCGCCGGCCGCTTCGACCGCACGTGCCATCTCCGTGATCGACGTGACGTTCGGGGATAGTTTGACGTATACCGGTTTTGTCGACGCCGCCTTGACGAGGCGCGTCAGTTCGGCCGCCATCAAAGGATCGGTCCCGAACTGCATGCCGCCACACTTCACGTTCGGGCACGAGATGTTCAGTTCGAGTGCTTTCACGCACGGGTCGGCGCTCATTTTCCGCGCGACGTGGATGTATTCTTCTGGGGTCGAACCCGCCACGTTGGCAATAATTTCAGTGTCAAACTTGGCGAGGAATGCCAACTTGGCTTCAACAATCGCGTCGACACCCGGATTTTGTAATCCGATCGCATTCAACATCCCTTGCGCCGTCTCGGCGACACGCGGTGTCTCGTTCCCGAACCGCGCCTCCCCGGTCGCCGCTTTGATCATGATGCCCCCGAGGATCGACAAGTCATACAGCTTGGCGAACTCTTCGCCGAATCCAAAACAACCGGACGCCGGCATGATCGGATTTTTTAACGATAAGCCGGGTAGTTCGATGTGTAATCTCATAACGTCACCTCTTCTGCCCGAAATACCGGTCCGTCACTGCACACTTTCACGTAACCGTCCGGCGCTTTGCACACACAGGCGAAGCACGCCCCGATGCCGCAACCCATCCGGTTCTCGATCGAGATGTAGCGTTCATTAATATGCGACGCAGCGACCGCTTTTAACATCGGCTCCGGACCACAGCTGAACAAGACGTCGGCGTCGATTCTAGCGAGCGGTCCGGTCACGAACCCCGCCTCTCCATACGTTCCGTCGACCGTCGTGATGATCGTCTCGCCGAGTTCGCGGAACTCGTCTTCATAAAATACACTCGCTTCTGAATCAAACCCGAGAATCGCCACCGTTTCGATTCCGCGCGCGGCGAGCATCCGTCGCGTGTAATAGAGCGGCGGCACCCCGATCCCCCCGCCGACGAGAACGACGCGCTTGCCGTCTTTTGCGAGCGGGAACCCGTTACCGAGCGGACCGAGGACGTCAAGTTCGTCCCCGGCTCGTCTCGTCGCGAGTTCGGCCGTCCCGGTCCCGACCACTTTGTACAGAAACGTGACGACGTCTGCTTCGACGTTAGCAACCGACAGCGGCCGGCGCAACAGTTCGGACGTCTTCACATGGAAAAACGTGCCCGGTGCGATCGTTCCATCACCGATTCGCACTTTCATTTCCATCGTCGCTTTCGCGATCTCCCGGTTCGATAAGATGGTCGCCCGTTGTCTCATACAGTCACCCCGAATTCGGTGAACGCCGGCAGGCTCGTCGTCTGGAACGATAGGCTCTCGATGACTTGCAAGAGCGCCTTCACCGTGTCGAGCGACGTCAAGCAGAGCACACCTTGCTCGGCCGCGGCCCGGCGGATAATGAATCCGTCTTTTGTCGCTAAGGCGTCGCGTGTCGTCGTATTCAAAACGATGTCGACATCGCCCCGCTCGATGACGCTCAGCATCGTCTCACCCGCTTCATGGATCTTCCCGACTTGTCGGACCGGCAACTCGACTGCCGTAAGTGCCATCGCCGTTCCTGACGTCGCCATCAGGCGGAAGCCGAGGCGGTTGAAGCGACGGGCGATGTCGAGCGCTTCGTCTTTGTCTTGATCAGCGACCGTCAACAAGACGTTTCCTTTCAAGGCGATCGTCATCCCGGCAGCGACGAGTCCTTTATAGAGCGCTTTTTCAAGCGTTCGGTCCGTCGCCATGACTTCCCCCGTCGATTTCATCTCTGGCCCGAGTGACGGGTCGACTTCTTTTAATTTCGCGAAACTGAACACCGGCACTTTGACCGAGATAGCGTCAGATTCTGGGTGCAAGCCCGTTCCGAGTCCGAGCTGCTTCAACGTCGTCCCGAGAATCGTCTGCGTCGCGATGCGTGCGACCGGCAGTCCCGTCACTTTCGAGATGAACGGCACCGTCCGGCTCGCCCGTGGGTTGACTTCGATGACGTACAAGTCGTCCGCATAGACGAACTGAATGTTGAGCAACCCTTTGATGCGGAACGCTTTGGCGAGTTTGATCGTGTAATCGACGACTTTTTGTTTTAACGCCTCGCTCAGCCGTTGCGGCGGATAGACGGCGATCGAATCGCCAGAGTGGACCCCGGCCCGTTCGATATGTTCCATGATGCCCGGGATGTAGACGTCCGTCCCGTCGCAGATGGCGTCGACTTCGATTTCGATCCCGGTCAAGTAGCGGTCGATGAGGACGGGACGATCTTTCGAGGCGACGACGGCGTGGCGCATATACCGCTCGAGCTCCGAACGCTCATAGACGATCTCCATCGCCCGGCCGCCGAGGACGTACGATGGGCGGACGAGTACGGGATAGCCGAGCATGTCGGCACAAGCGACCGCTTCCTCGACCGTGACCGCGGTCTTGCCCGGTGGTTGGGCGAGCCGTTCTTTCGTGAGCGTCGCCTCGAACGCTTTCCGGTTTTCGGCCCGGTCGATGTCTTCAAGTGACGTCCCGAGAATTTGTACGCCGTTCGCTTCGAGCGAGGCCGCTAAGTTGATTGCCGTCTGCCCGCCGAACTGGACGATGACCCCGAGCGGTCGTTCATTGCGAACGACTTCTAATACGTCTTCTGTCGTGAGCGGTTCAAAGTAGAGACGGTCTGAGATCGAGAAGTCGGTCGATACCGTCTCCGGGTTGTTGTTGACGATGATTGCCTCATATCCGGCGTCACGGATCGTTTGGATCGAATGGACGGTCGCGTAGTCGAACTCGACGCCTTGACCGATTCGGATCGGGCCTGAACCGAGTACGAGGATGGACGGTTTATCCGTTTTCACCGCTTCGTTCTCGACTTCGTACGTCCCGTAAAAGTACGGCGTCTCCGAGGCGAATTCGGCGGCACACGTGTCGACCATCTTATACACTGGCCGAACGTTCCACTCATCGCGTAACGACGCGATCGTCTCGACGGCTTGGTCCGTGATGCGGGCGATCATGCGATCACTGAACCCACGTTGCTTCACATCGCGCAACCGTTCCTCTGTCAACGGCTCGTCGCGCAACGCTTCTTCCTCACGCCAAATCCGATCGAGTTTTGATAAGAAGAACCGGTCGATTTTCGTCAAGCCGTGAAGCTGTTCTGTCGAGTAGCCGCGGCGAAGCGCCTCGTACAGCATCCACAACCGTTCGTCGGTCGGTGTCGTCAGTTCTCGTTCCAGTTGTTCAGCCGTCAATTCGGAAAGGCGTGGTACGTACAAGTCTTCAGTACCGAGTTCGAGCGAACGGACGGCTTTCAATAGCGCTTCTTCTAAATTTCGACCGATGGCCATGACTTCGCCCGTCGCTTTCATTTGTGTGCCGAGACGACGGTCCGCGGTCTCGAACTTGTCGAACGGGAAGCGCGGGATTTTAGCGACGACGTAGTCGAGCGCCGGCTCGAACGAGGCGTAACTCGTCTCCGTCACCGGATTTTTTAGTTCCGACAACTTGTAGCCGACCGCGACTTTCGCGGCGAGCTTGGCGATCGGGTATCCCGTCGCTTTTGAGGCGAGAGCCGAACTCCGCGAGACGCGTGGGTTGACCTCGATCACGTAGTACGTGAAGCTGTCGGGGTCGAGCGCGAACTGGATGTTACATCCGCCTTCGATGCCGAGCGCCCGGATGATGTCGAGCGAGACGCTGCGGAGCATTTGGTAATCACGGTCAGACAACGTCTGGGTCGGGGCGAACACGATCGAGTCACCGGTATGGACACCGACCGGATCGAAGTTTTCCATGGCGCAGACGATGATAGCCTGGTCGCTCGAGTCGCGCATCACTTCATATTCGACTTCTTTCATGCCGGCAATCGACTCTTCAAGCAGCACTTGCGTCACCGGACTCGCCTTGAGTCCCGATTCGACGATCTGCTCGAACTGTTCCCGGTCGTGGGCGATTCCCCCACCGGTCCCGCCGAGCGTATAAGCCGGACGAATGATAATCGGATAGCCGATCCGGTCAGCGAAGCTCCAGGCGGCGTCGAGTGAATGGACGATATCGCTGTCTGGGACGCCATGACCGAGCTTGTACATGAGATCGCGGAACTGTTCCCGGTCTTCTGCCTGCTCGATCGCCGACAGTTTCGTTCCGAGCAGTTCGACGCCGCAGTCGCGGAGCACGCCGCGCTTATCGAGCTCGACCGCCAAGTTCAGTCCGGTCTGCCCCCCGAGTGTCGCGAGAAGCGCGTCCGGACGTTCTTGACGGATGATCCGCTCCACGAACTCCGGTTCGAGTGGTTCGATATAGACGCGGTCCGCCGTCGACGGGTCAGTCATAATCGTCGCCGGGTTCGAGTTGACGAGGATGACTTCGTAGCCCTCTTCTTTTAAGGCAAGACACGCCTGGGTACCAGCATAGTCAAATTCTGCCGCTTGTCCGATGACGATCGGGCCGGATCCGATCACAAGGATTTTCTGAATATCTGGTCGTTTTGGCATGTCACATTCCTACTTTCTGTCTGTTTTCGTTGACGAGTGTCATAAAGCGGTCGAATAAGTCGTTGGCGTCATATGGTCCTGGCGCCGCTTCCGGATGATATTGCACCGAGAACGTCGGATGATGTAAATGTTTGACGCCTTCGATCGTCCCGTCGTTGACGGCGCGATGCGTCACGATGAGCGGCGTCTCAAGGAGCGACGTCTCGTCGACGGCGTAGCCGTGGTTTTGTGACGTGATCGTCACAGCACCGGTCTCAAGCTCGAGGACAGGATGATTGGCACCACGATGCCCGAACGGAAGCTTGAACGTGTTGGCACCGCTCGCGAGCGCAATCAACTGATGGCCGAGACAGATCCCGAACATCGGGAGTTTTGGCATGAGTGCTT
The DNA here is from genome assembly GCF_004337085.1 of Exiguobacterium sp. SH5S13. NCBI lineage: Bacteria > Bacillati > Bacillota > Bacilli > Caryophanales > Exiguobacterium > Exiguobacterium sp. SH5S13. The sequence continues at coordinate 167,877 of NZ_SJUS01000001.1, forward strand.
CGATCAGCGGGAGCGCCGTCGGTACGTCTTTCGGGTCGCCTGGTCCGTTCGAGAGCATGACCCCGTCCGGCTCATACCGCATCACTTCTTCAGCCGTCACGTCATGCGGCAAGACGACGACTTCACAGTCGCGCTTCAACAATTCACGCATGATTCCGAGTTTGGCCCCGAAATCGATGAGGGCGATCCGGCGGCCGCTCCCGGTGCTGACGTAAGCCCGTTTCGTCGAGACACGTGCCACTTGATCGGTCGGGAAGCTCGCTTCAAAGCGCATCGAAACGTCTGCCCACGTCGACTCACCGTCGATCAACACGCCGCGCATGACGCCGCGTGAACGAAGGTGACGCGTCAACATGCGCGTATCGACAGCTTCTAGACCTGGTATCCCGAAGCGTTCGAGCGTCTCCGGCAACGTCGCCGTCGAGCGGAAGTTCGACGGCAGATCACACGCCTCTTTGACGATGAGCGCTTTTGCCATCGGGACGGTCGTCTCAAAGTCTTCACGGTTGACGCCATAATTTCCGATGAGTGGATTCGTCAGCACGATGAGCTGGTCACAATAAGACGGGTCCGATAAAATCTCTTGGTAGCCGGTCATTCCCGTTTGAAAGACGACTTCCCCGATCGTCTCGGCGTTCGCACCGAACGCCTTGCCTACAAATGCTGTCCCGTCTTCAAGCCATAATGTTCGTTTCATCGAATCTCCCCTTATATACGATTTCTCCGGCCACGATCGTCACGACTGGCCAACCTGTGAGTCTTTTCCCAGCGAACGGTGTGTTCTTCCCTTTTGACGCGAACGTCGCCGGGTTGACCGGACGCAACGTCTCCGTATCGATCAGCGCCAAGTCCGCCGCCCGGCCGACCTCAATCAAGCCGTAAGGCAGACCGAACACCTCGCTCGGTCGTCTCGTCATCCAGTCGATGAGCGCCGCCTCTTCCATTTGTCCCGTTTTGACGAACGTCGTGTAAAGGAGCGGGAACGCCGTCTCGAATCCGGTGATTCCGAACGGGGCGCGCTCCATCCCTTGTGCTTTCTCTTCAGCCGTGTGCGGGGCGTGATCGGTCGCAATCAAATCGATCGTCCCGTCGAACAGCCCTTCGAGCAACGCCGCGCGGTCGTCTTGGCTCCGTAGCGGCGGATTCATCTTAAAGTTCGGATCTAACCCCGGGATGTCGTCTTCCGATAAGACGAGGTGGTGCGGTGTCACTTCCGCCGTGACGTGGATCCCGGCCCGTTTGGCGTCACGGATGACGCGGACCGATTGACGTGACGACACGTGACAGACGTGATAGTGGCAGCCTGTCTCTTCGGCGATCAACACGTCACGAGCGATATGGATGCTCTCGGCGAGACTCGGGATGCCTTGGATGCCGTGCGTCTCACTAAACTTCCCTTCATGGACCGAACCGGCCTTGAGCGTATTGTCTTCGCAATGGGCCACGACCGCTTTCCCAAGCCGTTTCGCTTCCCGCATCGCCTGACGCATCATCGCCGCCGACTGGACGCCGACCCCGTCGTCTGTGAACGCGAACGCGTCCGCAAGTGACGGCATATCGACTTGCTCGACCCCGAGCTGCCGTTTCGTGATCGCCGCGTACGGGAGCACGCGGACGCTGGCGTCACGCTCGATCCGTGCGAGCAAGTCATCGAGCGTCGCCCGGTCGTCTGGGACCGGGCGTGTGTTCGGCATCGCGCAAATCGTCGTGAACCCTCCGGCCGCAGCCGCAGCCGTCCCGGTCTTGATCGTCTCTTTCGCCTCGCCACCCGGCTCGCGCAAATGGACGTGGACGTCGACGAGACCTGGGATCAACAGCTTCCCGTTAGCGTCAATCACTTCGTGTCCTTCGGTCGTCCCGTCGTAATCGACCGAACGGATCGTACCGCCCTCGATCAACAGATTGCTCGTCCGTTTCGTCTTCCCGTCATACCACGTTGCGTGTTGAATAATCATTGTTGTCCCCCTAATGCTCGATTTAAGATGGCCATCCGTGCGTAAACACCGTTCGTCATCTGTGGAAAGATGCGCGATGACGGATGTTCGATCAAACTGCCGGCGATCTCGACGTCCCGGTTGACCGGGGCCGGATGCATGATGATGGCGCCTTGTTTCATCCGCTCGACCCGCTCGACCGTCAAGCCGTAGCGCGCATGATAGTCTTCTTTAGAAAAGATGTCGCCCATAATGTGGCGCTCGTGCTGAACGCGGAGCAACATGACGACGTCGCAGTCCGGTAAGATGTCATCAAGGTCGCGGTGCGAAAGCCCCATCGAACCATCCCACCACGATTCCGGGCTACAACCGACGACGTTCGCTCCGAGCCGTTTCAACACGCCTGCGTTCGAGCGGGCGACCCGGCTATGGACGAGATCGCCGCAGATAGCGATATTCAAGCCTTCGAACGTCTTGAACTCTTCATAAATCGTGACGAGGTCGAGCAGTGACTGTGACGGGTGTTCCCCGCTCCCGTCCCCGCCGTTTAAGACTGGGATCGTCAGCTTGCTGACGAGCTCATGGTAGTATCCCGCTTCAGGATGGCGGATGACGAGCGCGTCGACCCCGATCGCTTCAAGCGTCTTGCACGTGTCGTATAACGTCTCGCCTTTCGTCACCGACGACGTCGCCACGTCGAACGGGATCTCTTGGATGTTCAAGTGCCGCTCGGCCATTTGAAACGAGTTTTTCGTCCGCGTCGAGTTTTCGAAGAACAAGTTCGCGACCGTCTTCCCGTCAAACAGCGGTGGCATGTCCCCTTGTTTGTAGCGGAGCGACTCTTCGATCATCCCCATGATCTCTTCGAGGGTGAGCGTATCTAAGCTGACAAAATGGTTCGGTTGTTGTTTGATCAAATTCATGTTCGTCTCCTCCTTTTGTTTGAAGGCAAAGAGAAAAGGCGTCTCTTCACCTACGTGAAGGGACGCCTTCATTTGGGTAGATTGCACCCAAATAAACGAGCCTTCACTTTGCCGACCTCACGGGATCGAATTAAAAGTTACTTGCCTGTTTCGTTTCTTCAGTTGTATCGACCGAAGCCGGTTCGACTTCTTCTTTCGGCAACACCGCGTTCAAAAGAATACCGACGACCGTCGCGAGCGCCATCCCTTGGACCGGGAAGCTGCCGAGTTGGACCATCGCCCCGCCGAGGCCGACGACGAGAATGACCGAGGCGATGATGAGGTTGCGTTTCTCGGCGAGGTCGACGTTGCTGTCGACCATCGTCCGCAGTCCGTTCGAGGCGATGACACCGAACAAGAGGATCGAGATACCGCCTTTGACCGGATTCGGGATTGTCGAGATGAACGCCTCGACGTGACCGAGGAAGCCGAAGCTGATGGCCATGAGTGCTGCTCCCGCGATGACGTAGACGCTGTACACTCTCGTGATCGCCATGACCCCGTTGTTTTCACCGTACGTCGTACACGGCGGTCCACCGAGCGCTGAGGCGACGGCTTTGCCGACGCCGTCGCCGAGGAGCGTCCGGTGCAGGCCTGGATCTTTCATCGTCTCGCGTCCGATGATTTTCGACGTGACCATTTGGTCGCCGATGTGCTCCGTCATCGTGACGAGCGCGACCGGGACGATGGCAAGGAGTGCCCCGACTTGCCACATCGGCATGTAGTCGACGAACACCATCGTGAAGTCAGGCAGTTGGAACAGGCTCGCTTGACCGATGGCCGAGTAGTCGATGATGCCGAACATGGCGGCGATGGCGTATCCGCCGACGATGCCGAACAAGATCGGAACCGCGCCCCAGACTCCTTTTAACTTTGTCATCGCGAGGATCGTGATGCCGAGCGTGAGCAGGGCGACCGTGATGAACGTGCCGTTATACGCTCCGTCGCGGTTCATCGACATGTCGATGGCGACCGGTGCGAGCGATAAGCCGATGACCATGATGACCGGGCCGACGACGACCGGCGGCAACAGTCGTAACAACCAACCGACGCCCGTCTTAAAGATGATGAGCGACACGACACCGTAGACCGAACCGGCGATAATACCGCCGAACAGTGCGGCTTCGACGCCCCATTGCTGGCTGACCGCGATGATCGGTGCGATGTAGGCAAAACTTGACCCGAGATACGTCGGGACTTTGAATTGGGTGATGACTAGGAATGAGAGCGTGGCCACACCGGAAGCGACGAGGGCGACGGACGTGTTCAGTCCGGTCAAAATCGGGACTAAGATCGTCGCTCCGAACATGGCGAAGACGTGTTGCAGGCTGAAGAGCAGCCATTGCGGCAAGTGAGCGGGACGCTCGTGGATGTTGAGGATGGGGTTTTTCATAAATAGTTCTCCTTCCTGGCCTCTCTGGACCACCTTAAAGGTTTTGGATTTATTGCTGTTGGATGTACACTTCGTCTGTCGTGTCGACTTCACTGAGTCGGACCACGACTTGTTCTGTTTTCGATGTCGGGACGTTTTTCCCGACAAAGTCTGGGCGAATCGGCAACTCGCGGTGTCCCCGGTCGATCAAGACGGCGAGTTGGATGTAGTCCGGCCGGCCGTGGTCGACGAGTGCGTCCATCGCGGCCCGGACCGTCCGTCCCGTGTACAGGACGTCATCGACGAGGACGACCGTCTTGCCATTGATGTCGTGCGGGAGTTCGGTCGCTTTCACTTCTGGGTCGAGCGACTTCTTCGATAGGTCGTCCCGGTAGAGCGTGATGTCTAAGTTACCGAGCGCGATCGGTTTTCCTTCGATTTCTTCGATGCGATGGGCGAGTCGGTCGCCGAGCGTCTCACCGCGCGTTTTGATCCCGACGAGGACGACGTTGTCCGTTCCTTTGTTGCGTTCAATGATTTCATGGGCGATTCGCGTCAAGGCGCGTCGGATCGCGGCTTCGTCTAGTATGGTCGAGCGTTTCATATGATTCCTCCTCTCGTAATCTATAAAAAAAGAAGACTTCCTCATCCGGCTGGAAAGGAAGTCTTCACGAAGGCAAACGAGTGCCGTATATGATAGACGGTTGTGGCCGCGGCCACGATCCTTTCACAGCCTCTCTGGACTGGGTTTAAAGGTGTTATGCTTTCTAGACTATAAATCTGAATCGGTTGAAAGTCAACGTGTTTTCTCGATTTTGTCCAATTTTGCGAGCTCTGCCTCAAAGTCGGTCGGGAGTGCCGCCTCGAACTCGAGCCATTCGTTCGTCCGCGGATGATGGAAGCCGAGCGTGGCTGCATGGAGCGCTTGCCCGTTCAAATCGATCGTCCGACGCGGTCCGTATTTCGGGTCTCCGGCAAGCGGGTGGCCGATATAGCGCATATGGACACGGATTTGATGCGTCCGTCCTGTCTCGAGCTTGCACTCGACGAGCGTGAAGTCTTTGTAGCGTTCGAGCAGACGGAAGTGTGTCACCGCTTCTTTCGCGTTCTTGTCTGTAACCGTCATGCGCTGACGATCGTTCGTGTCGCGCCCGATCGGCGCCTCGATCGATCCGAGCTCATGGACGAGCTCGCCGTGGACGAGTGCGACGTATTCACGTTTGATCGTTCTGTCTTTCAACTGTTGCGCGAGTGACTCGTGCGCCATATCGTTTTTCGCGACCATGAGCAGTCCCGTCGTATCTTTATCGATGCGATGGACGATACCCGGACGCTTCACCCCATTGATGCCTGAGAGGTCGTCACAGTGATACAACAGCGCGTTGACGAGCGTGCCAGACGTATGACCGGCCGCAGGGTGCACGACCATGCCACGTGCTTTGTTGACGACGATGACATCCTCGTCCTCGAACACGACGTCGAGCGGAATATGTTCGGCGAGGACTTGGAGTTCGACGGCTTCTGGCACCGTCACGACGACTTCGTCCCCTTCTTGCAGTTTATAGTTCGGCTTCACGACTTGACCGTTGACGAGCAGGTCCCCCGCCTTGATCCAGTCTTGGATTTGCGAACGTGACCAGTCACTTCGTTCGCTCATCCATTTATCGATCCGTGCCTTTTCTTCGGCGACAAATGTGTAAGTTTCCATTACGATTGTCCCCTTTCTTTGTTTAATTTTTCTTCGAACAAGACGCCGATGATCATAAAGATGACCCCGAACGTGAGTGCCATATCGGCGACGTTAAAGATTGGGAAGTTGTAGCCAAACGGGTACGTGTCGACGAAGTCGACGACCTCGCCCCGGAACAGACGATCGATAAAGTTGCCGATCGCTCCGGCGAGCAGTAAGCCGATACTGTAGCCGAGCAGTTTGAACCCGTTCACTTCTTTATGCAAGAAGTAGATCAGACCGACGACAACGACGGCGGTGACGACGAAGAAGAACACCATCTGTCCTTCGAGCATGCCCCAGGCCGCGCCTCTGTTGCGGTACGATGTCAAATAGAGCCATCCCGGGATCAATTCGATCGATTGACCGATCGTCATCGTCTGGACGACGATCCATTTCGTCACTTGGTCGAGCAAAATGAGAACGACTGCTAATCCGTAATAACGTTTCATCAAATTCTCCTTTCAAGTCATAAGAAACCGGAGTGGACTGTGCGCCACTCCGGTCCGGCTCATGCGATGACTTCTGTACAGCGCGGGCAAAGTTCTGGATGATCTGCGTTCTGACCAAGTTCGGTCGAGTACGTCCAGCAACGGGCACAAGCGGCACCGTCTGCTTTCGCGACGCTGATCTTCGCCGTCGCGTAGTCGACGTCGGCCGTATCGACGTAGTCGAGTTGTGACACTTGCAGGAGTTGACGAACGTTATCGATCGTGTCGAGCAGCGCTTTCGTCTCACCCTTCGGCGCGACCTGAAGTTTCGCTTCGAGCGGTTTCCCGATCAACTTCTCGCCGCGGGCGATCTCGATCGCTTTCAAGACGTCGTCGCGGAACGTGAGGAATTTCGACCATTTCGCGAGTAATTCCGTCTCTGCTTCCGTGAGCGGCGCCACTTCTTCAAGGTCCGACAAGAAGACGCTATCCGCCGTCTTGGCCGGGATTTCTTGCCAGACTTCGTCCGCCGTATGCGGGAGGACCGGGGCAAGCAGTTTCGTCAACGTGATGACTGCATCATACATGACCGTCTGAACGGCACGACGACGCGCATCGTTTTCACGTTCGATGTAGAGGATGTCTTTCGTGAAGTCGAGATAGAACGACGACAACTCGTTGACACAGAAGTTGTGGCTCATGTGGTAAACAGCCATAAAGTCGAACGTATCGTACGCTTTGACGACTTTCGTCTGAAGTTGTTTCAGCTTCGTCGCCATGAAGCGGTCGGCTTCCGGCATATCTTCGAACGCGACGCGCATCGACGGATCGAACCCGTTCAAGTTACCGAGCAAGAAGCGTAACGTGTTACGGATCTTCCGGTATACTTCTGACACTTGTTTAAAGTTGTCATGCGAGGCGCGGACGTCTGACTGATAGTCGACAGACGCGACCCAAAGACGTACGATTTCAGCACCGTACTGTTTCACGAGGTCGTTCGGTGCAATCGTGTTGCCGAGCGATTTCGACATCTTCCGGCCGTCGCCGTCAAGGACGAAGCCGTGACTGAGGACGTTGCGATACGGTGCTTTGCCGGTCGTCGCGACTGCAGTCGACAGTGACGAGTTGAACCAACCACGGTATTGGTCCGAACCTTCTAGGTACAGGTCGGCCGGACGGCGCAAGTTGTCGCGCTGTTCGAGCACGCCTGCGTGTGACGAACCTGAATCGAACCAGACGTCCATGATGTCGACTTCTTTACGGAACTCGCCGTTTGGACTGTTCGGATGTGTGAAGCCGGATGGCAACAAGTCTTTCGCTTCGCGCTCGTACCAGACGTTTGATCCGTGCTCATGGAACAAGTTGGCGATATGGTCGATCGTTTCGTTCGTGATGATTTCCGTTCCGTCTTCTGCGTAGAAGATCGGGATCGGCACACCCCATGCCCGCTGACGGCTGATGACCCAGTCGCCACGGTCACGGACCATGTTGAACAGGCGCGTCATGCCCCATTCCGGTACCCAGTTCACTTCTTCGATCTCACGCAACATGTCGCTGCGGAAGTCTTTAATCGAAGCGAACCATTGCGGTGTTGCCCGGAAGATGACCGGCTTTTTCGTACGCCAGTCGTGCGGGTAAGAGTGCTTGATGAATTTGAGCTTCAACAAGTTGCCATTTGCTTCGAGCTTCATGCCGATCTCTTTGTTCGCATCTTCATAGAACAGTCCTTCAAAGCCTGGTGCTTCGTCCGTCATATACCCACGGTCGTCGACCGGGCACAACACGTCAAGTCCGTACGCTTGGCCGACACGGTAGTCGTCTTCCCCGTGGCCAGGTGCGATATGGACGCAGCCTGTCGCTTCAGCCGTGACGTGGTCGCCAAGGATGAGGAGTGACGTCCGGTCGTAAAGCGGGTGCTGTACCGTCATGTGTTCGAACTCGCGTCCGTTCCAAGATCCGCTCACTGAGTACTCATCCCAGCCAAGTGCTGTCGTCACTTCTTCGACGAGCGTCTCGGCAACGATATACCCTTTGCCATCATGCTCGATCCGTGTGTATGTCAGCTCATCGCTGACAGCGATCCCGAGGTTGGCCGGAATCGTCCACGGTGTCGTCGTCCAGATGACGAAATGGTCGGTCGTCCCGAGGACGCCTTTGCCATCGACGACTTGGAACGCCACATAGATGGCTGGTGATTTTTTGTCATAGTACTCGATTTCCGCCTCAGCGAGTGCCGATTCAGAAGACGGTGACCAATAGACCGGTTTTTTCCCTTTATAGATGTATCCTTTTTCAGCCATCGTGCCGAACAGGCGGATTTGCGCCGCTTCATATTCAGGCTGGAGCGTGATGTATGGATTGTCAAAGTCAGCGAGCAGTCCGAGACGCTTGAACTGTTCACGTTGTGAGTTCACTTGCTCCATCGCGTAAGCGGCACATTTTTCGCGGAACTCGGCGACAGTCATCTCTTTACGGTTGACGCCTGCTTTTTGAAGCGCGTTCTCGATCGGAAGACCGTGTGTGTCCCAACCTGGGATCATCGGTGATTGATAGCCGTTCAACGACTTGAAACGGACGATGATGTCTTTTAACACTTTGTTGAGTGCATGGCCCATATGGATGTCACCGTTTGCGTACGGAGGTCCGTCATGTAGAATGTATTGCGGCTTTCCTGCATTCTTTTCTTGAACGCGGTTGTATAAGTCCATCTGCTCCCAAGCCTCGTGCATTGCTGGCTCGCGCTTCGGCAAATTTCCACGCATCGCGAATTCTGTATCAGGCATCAATAATGTGTCTTTGTAGTTCATTGAAACTCCTCCTGCATCTTTTTTGAAAAACAAAAAAAACCCGCCCCTAAATAGGGACGAGTTCATCGACTCGCGGTACCACCCTACTAATCTCAAGTAGACCTTGAGACCGCTCTCGGTAACCGATAACGAGGTCAAGCGGTCACGCTTACTCAATTCAGCATGACACTCATAGGGGATACCAAATAAAGTCTTTCTCTTAGGCTTGCACCTTCCCTAAGTCGCTTCGTAGGTGTGACTTTATTGACGTGTCCTAATCAACGTATTGTTTATTATCCGTGATGTTTGTTTGGTGTGACTTCGTCGTCATTATACGCAAGTTCACTCGTATCGTCAAGAACCGTCTGGACAGGCGGCTCTCCGACAATCGTGTCCCATTCGGTACTATTTAGAAGTTCCATCTGTGCGTCGACGAGAACACGGAACCGGGTCCGGTACAGTTCGACTTTTTTCAACATTTGAATGACTTCACGCTCTGCCATCTGCTCTTTACGCGACGCTTCCTCTTCTCGGGCGAGCGCTTCGCGTTCAGCCTGCTTCAAGATGAGGCTGGCTTCTTTGGCCGCATTGGTCTTGACTTCTTCTGCCGCCTCTTGTGCGACGATAATCGATTTATTCAATGTGTCTTCCATCGAGGAGAAGTAGTCAATACGGGCTTGCATATCGTTGACGAGTTCTTCGTACCTTCTATTTTCACGAATCAATAGCTCAAACTCTTTAATGATTTGATCTAAAAATTCATTGACCTCATCGATATCGTACCCGCGAAAACGAGTCGAGAACTCTTTGTTATGAATATCAATCGGTGTCAACGCCATTCGACTTTCCTCCTAAATTCAACGTATGATGCCATACTGGATTTTTATTTTCTCACGCTTTGTCGAGCCGAGGATTGCCGTCAATTTGACACGACCGTAACCCCGGATTGAAACCAAATCGTCTGGTTCGAGTAAAAAACTCGCGTCCGTGATCGCTTTATGATTGACTTTGCAGTCACCATGTTTGACGAGCGCCTGTGCTTTCTGGCGCGACAGACCGAGCACCTCGCTCACGACCGCATCAAAGCGGAGTGAGGAGACGATGCCAAACTCGTCGCTCCATTTGACTTCTGGGACGGTCAAAATCGATGCGGCCGGCACATCAGACAACCGCACCCGGGCTTTGCCGACGCGATCCACGTTCATTTCGATGAATCCAGCCGCATCAGCCGTCGTCGCGAACTGAGCGATCCCGTCAGCGAGGACAACGTCGCCAAACTTTTGCCGCTTCAGGCCCGCGTTAAGAAGCGTGCCTGTCACTTGGCGGTGGGTCAAGTCGACAAACTTCGTCGGATAATCGATTTGAAGAATCTTGACTTCAAAGTCGTTCACGTCGAGCTCATAGTAGTCGGGCGTCAATAAAAGCCGTTTCCGCTCAGCTCCAGGGAAACCGCCGTCCTCGTAGATGGCGAGCCGTTTGCCAACGAGTTGCCTGACGATTTGTTGCTCACGTGGGTCTAAAAAATCCGTCAATTTAAACAAGTAGTTGTCCTCGACTTGTCGCACCCAGTCGAGCACTTGCTCGACAAACGGGCGTTCATTCGGTCGATAATGATCGAAGACGCTCATTTACAGACCGAAAATCGCTCGCACTCCTGCTTGCGCCATACGAAGCACGAACAGGGCGACGATTGGAGAAATGTCGAGCATACCGCCGATTGGCGGGATGATCCGACGGAACGGGTTAAGAAACGGCTCACACAAGTATGTCAAAATTTGTCCGAATTTTGATTCTCTCGCATTCGGGAACCACGATAATAAAATATAGGCAATCAAGACCCAACTATAATATCCAAGAAGCGTAACAATCGTATTGCCTAATGCAGGGATCGCATTTTCCATTCATTTACCACCCTTTACTGTTTAGTTCGTCCTCCGAAATCAAATTCGAAATCGATCCAGTCAATTCGATATTGTTCGGAGCACATAGAATCGTGTTATGTCCAATCGACGTCATCGTTCCTTCTAGGGCGTAAACGACACCCGACAAGAAGTTTACAACTTGACGAGACTGCTCTTTCGACATGCGCTGAAGGTTGACGATGACGGCACGATTTTCTTTCAACTGGTCGCCAATATCTTGTGCCTCGGCAAAGACGCGCGGTTCAGCAAGAACGACTTTCGAACGTTCTTTCTTCTTCGTGTTTAGCGCGACGAGGTTGTTCGATGGTTTCGGACGCTCCTCGGTTTTGACGAGCGCATCAGTCGTCGGTTGAGTGTTCGTCTCTGCGACAGCATACTCTTCCCCTTCATACGCGTGATTCGGATCTTCCTCAAGTCCAAAGAAGTCTTTCATTTTGTTTTTGATTGACATAACGGATTCCTCCTTAGAATATATTATTGCACAAGTACGGTCCCAATACGAACAAACGATGCGCCTTCTTCGATTGCCAACTCGTAGTCGTTAGACATACCCATCGACAATTCGTTGCATGGTGCATGTTCGAAGCGATTTGCCGCGACGCGGTCGCGCAATTCGCGTAAAGCACGGAATGTTTCACGGATCACACCTTCATCTTCTGTGAACGGAGCCATCGTCATCAGTCCGATGACCCGAATATGGCGATACTGTCTACAGTTCTCGATGAACGGGATGACTTCCTCTTTTTCAAGCCCATGTTTTGACGTCTCGCCCGATACGTTCACTTGGACGAAACAATCGATGACACGGTCGGACCGTTTGTCAATCTCTTCGGCGAGCGATAATCGGTCGAGCGAATGGATTGCGGCAACATGATCGATGACTTGTCTCACTTTGCGCGTCTGTAGACTGCCGATAAAATGGAACTTGGCGTCCGACGGCATCGCATTGACTTTCTCGAGCAAGCCTTCCGGACGGTTCTCACCGAAATCACGGACACCTTCTGCGTAAAGCGCGTTCGCGACGTCGACACCGACCGACTTCGTGACCGCGATGAGCGTCACCGCTGTTTCCGATTGAAGGTTCTCAATATTCTGTCTCACTTGTTTGACGTTATCAGCTATGCTCACAATTTCTTCTCCTTGACGAGGACGGCGGCAAATCGACGCTTGGCGTCTCCGTTCCGATACGAGAAAAAGTCTCGATCGGAAGCGGTCGACAAGTTCGACTGCGTGACGTCCATGTTTCTTTCGACAGCGAGTGTCTCATTGACTCGTTGCAATGACAGATTCGCATGACGTTCTGATTCGTTATACACCGAGGCCGCATATGCTTCGGGCGAGACGGCATTGACGGCATCGAGGACACGGCGGTCGACTTCATAATGCTCGGCCGTGATGGCCGGTCCGACGTACATCTCGATGTCGTGTTCCGGAACCCCGAGCCGAGCGAATGCGTCCGCCATCGAAGACACGATGTTTCCGACCGTCCCTTTCCATCCGGCATGAGCCATGCCGATGATTCCGTGATCTTTCGCACAAAAGAACAACGGGACGCAATCGGCGAACACGAGAGCGAGTGGCAAATCGGTAGCGGTCGTGACGAGTCCGTCAGTCGCTTGAATCGCCTCATCGTATCGGTAGGCGCCTTTGCCCTTGTCCGCTTCGTCGACGGTCGCGACACGCGTCCCGTGCACTTGATCGGCCCAAACCGAATCGATAAGCGACAAGTTTGCTTCGGTGAAGAAACGTTCCCGGTTGGCAATGACTTGTTCCGCGTCATCGCCGACGTGCAGACCGACATTGCCTTCATTGTGTCCATCCGTCCGCGTCGTCACATAAGCCAGATAGCGATACGCCTCGGTTTCCCATGTATGTATGAGTTGCATACCAGTCTCCTTTTTTAGAAAAAGGGGGTGCCGAGAACGGCACCCCCTGTTGTTTAGTTACGGCGTTGTCTTACGAACGCTGGGATGTTGATCGTCTCGTCTGGGACGTCCCCACCATAGACTGGTCTATGGAAGTTCCCTTCTTCTTGTTGAGCAGGTTCAGTCGGTTTCGGTTGAACTTCTTTGTTCGCCTCAGGCTCCGCTTGTTTCTTCGGTTGCTGAAGGAACGGGTTCGTGCCTTGTGACTCTTCCGCAAACTCAGTCGCGATGACAGTGACGATGATCTCCTCGTTCAAGTTTTCGTTGATGACCGAACCAAAGATCAAGTTCACTTCTTCATCAGCGGCGCTTTGAACGATTTGAGCAGCCTCTGTTACTTCATACAAGCTGAGGCTGAGTCCACCTGTAATGTTCATCAAGACACCTTTCGCGCCTTCGATCGAAGACTCGAGCAGTGGAGATGAGATCGCCTTTTTCGCTGCTTCGATGGCACGGTTTTCACCAGTCGCCACACCGACACCCATGAGCGCCGATCCTTTTTCCGTCATGATCGTTTTCACGTCGGCGAAGTCAAGGTTGATCAAACCAGGGATGGCGATCAAGTCTGTGATCCCTTGGACACCTTGGCGAAGCACGTTATCCGCTTCGCGGAACGCTTCGATCATCGGCGTGTTCCGCTCGACGATTTCAAGCAACTTGTCGTTCGGGATGACGATGAGTGTATCGACTTTTTCTTTGAATGCTTGGATTCCGTGTTGCGCATGCTGCATCCGTTTGCGTCCTTCGAACATGAACGGTTTCGTGACGACACCGACTGTGAGCGCTCCGATTTCTTTTGAAATCTCAGCGATGACTGGTGCAGCGCCCGTACCTGTTCCCCCACCCATACCGGCAGTGACGAAGACCATATCGGCACCGTCAAGTGCTTCGATCAATTGCTCACGGCTTTCTTCAGCCGCTTTCTTACCGATGTCCGGGTTCGCACCGGCACCAAGGCCGCGTGTCAATTTAGCGCCAAGCTGAAGCTTGACGTCCGCTTTCGACATATTGAGTGCTTGTGCGTCTGTATTGACCGCGATGAACTCGACACCTTGCACTCCGTGCTCGATCATTCGGTTGACGGCGTTTGAACCACCACCACCGACTCCAATTACTTTAATTTTTGCTACGGCGTCAATCGCCTCATCAAAGTACATCATTTCAGGTATCCCCCTACGTAATTTCCAATTGTTAACACATCATCAGCTTACACGCCAAATAATTTTTCCATTAAACGCCCGAATCCATTTTTAGATTCGCGCTCTGTTGTTTCAGGCTCGTCATCACGATCGATGTCGCGTTCTGTCCCGCCAGTTGGTGTCGGAACAGTCACGCGCTCGTCTGGCTTCTCAAGTTGCGACTTCGAGACATGATGGTCGCTCATGAGCACATACTTGAGAACACCGACAGCCGTCGCGTATTTCGGATGTCTGACACCAATCGACGAAGGTTGGTAGAGTCTTGTCTTTTGACCCATGACGCGCGTCGCCAATTCCTGGATGCCAGGCAAGGCAGCCGCTCCGCCACAGAGGAGATAACCTCCGCTGAGCGGTGGAACACCTACCTTTTGCACTCTATTCAACACGAGTGTGAACATTTCCTCTATTCGCGCCTCTAAAACGTAACTAATTTCTGTTTGTGGCTCGAATGCCACTTCCCCATTAATATTCGTAAATGAGAATCCTTCAGAAGCGTCCGCCATTTCTTCGAGCGCGAGTCCGTATTCTTCTTTCGCCACTTTTGCGTCTTGGTACTTACAGTTGAGTTTATATACCAAGTCTCGCGTCATGTGGTCCCCGCCGACTGGGAGGATATACGAGTAGACGAGATCACCGCGATAAAATACAGAGACAGTCGTCTTTTCGTGTCCGATGTCGACGAGGCCGATCCCAAGGTCGATTTCATCGACGGAAGCAGCACTCATTCCGAGCGCCAAGTTACCGAGTACAAATCCTTCTAGCGTAAGGCCTGCCCGTTCAATCGAACGACGGATGCTATGTAGGACCGTTTTTGAACCCGTCACCATTTTTCCGTGCATCTCTAACCGGTAGCCGAGCATACCACGGGGATCGACGACCCCTGTCTGTTGGTCGACTGTGAACGACGTCGGGATGACATCGATGACGCTCATCTCATCCGGCAAACGCATCACTTGCGCCGAATTGATGACTTCGATGACGTCGACGTCCGTGATTTCTTGGTCTTCTCGTTTCACCGATGCGATCCCATGACACGGGGCAATTTGGATATGTTCCCCTTCGATGGCAACATATACCGAACGAACTTGATCACCGAGCGCCGCTTCGGCATGTTCGACGGCTTGCTTAATGGCTTGAACCGTTTTATCGATGTCGACGACGGCGCCACGTTTTACTCCTGCAGACGGGGCGCACCCCTCCGCCAAAATGTTAAGCGTTCCTCCGAGCAATTCGCCCACGACGAGCTTAATTTCTGACGTTCCTATATCCAATGCGGCAACATAACCGTTCGCTTCCAAAAGGGAAACACCTCCGCGCTTAAATTTCTGTTTCTGAATTTCCGTTACATTGTTACAGATATCCAAAAATATTGATAGGTCCGGCAAGATATCTCACGTCTAAGTTTACAACAAATAACATAGTGAGAAAAGGTAGAATCCTACAAATTAAGCGGTTTTGGGGTGTCAATTCGATTACAAACCATAAAAAAACAGTCCTTACGTGTCTAAGGACTGTAAAAAATCAGATTATTCTTTCGTTTTTTCGTAAGGGACGAAATAAAAGCCTCCATCCATGACGACGGTTCCGCGTTGACCTTTTGGGATGTTTTCAAAGATATCCCCGTATTTTGAGACGGTTTGGCTCAGTTTGAACGTCGGTGTAAGCAACGTGTTTCCATCGTTCATATAAATCTCATACCGGACTGGTTCATCCTTTTTTTTCGAAAAGACGATTTCAGACATCCGGGCCCGCATCGCGTCATCGACTTGCTCGAGTTCACTTGCCACTTTCTCGAGCTCGGCGACGTCCGTGAACTCACGTAAGAGCGGACCATCCTGCAACTTCTCCGGATCATCGATTTGTCCGGTCGGGTGAAGTGATCCGTCTGCGAGCACGACGACTTCTTCTGAGTCGTTTCGCGAGTAGGCGATCATCTTCTCTTCCTCGACGTCCACGGTGACGATGTTATACCAAGACCGATCGACTTTGACGTCCCGCACTCCCGGGAGTGCGCGAATCGTCTGCTCGATGTCGTTCGGAGAGATGCGAACAATCTTTGAAGACGTGTCGAGATCCGTTCCCTCAAGGACGTAAGCTTCAGTCAACCAGTCGAGTCCGGACACATTCACTGCCTTCACGTCAGAAACCGACGTCTGCATATAGACGACGAGTGCGATGAGCACGGCAAACAAGAGTAGAATCGTCGCCAAGCGTCGATTCGCTTTTTTGCGCCGTTGGTCCTTCATATACGGAATGCGATCTTCCAAACTGCGAACGGTATTCTGACGCGTCTCCATTAACTTCTCTCCTTTATCGGCTTACTTCTTCAACAAGATCGGCGAGTGATTCCGCGGCATGCGGGAATCCTAATCGCTTCGACGCTGCGGCCATCTCGTCATGGTGATTCAAGACGTGACGGATCGACGCGACGAGCGTCGCGCCTGTCAACGCTTGCTCTTTAATCAGCTCAGCGGCACCGCTCTCGACGAGCGCCGACGCATTTTTCGTCTGATGATCCGCTGTCACGTAAGGGCTCGGGATTAAAATGCTCGGCAAACCGAGCGCAGTCAATTCCGAGATTGTCGAAGCACCGGCCCGTGAGACGACGAGACTCGCACAGGCGAGGAGTTCTGGCATATCGTAGACGTAGGGCAAGATTTGGACGTTATCTGAGCTCGGCGCTTTGGCGACGACATCGTCAAAATGCACTTTTCCGGTCACATATAAGACGTTCACAGGTTCAGTCGCGAGTTCCGGGATCGCCTCGATGACCGCTCGATTGATCGCTTCCGCCCCACGGCTGCCGCCATAGATGAGAACAATCGGTCGTTCGTCAATCCCGTACTCGGTGCGCAGTTTCATCTCGTCCGCCGTTGTCTTCAAGACCTCACTACCCCGTGGATTCCCGATGACTTGCACGTTCGCCCCTGGGAAATGTTGTTCAGAACCGGCGAACGACAGCGCGACACGATCCGCTTTTTTAGACAAAAACTTATTCGTCAGTCCCGGGATGCTGTTTTGTTCATGCAAAATCGTCGGAATACCGAGCAGTTGTGCGGTGAAGACGACAGGCCCGGACACGAAACCGCCCGTTCCGATGACGACGTCAGGTCGGAACGCTTTCATGTCTTTTCGCAATGCGAGAACCGATTGGACGAACCGATAACCCGTCTTGACGTTCTCAATCGAAAGCGACCGTTTCAAGCCACTGATTCGAATCGATTTGAACGGGATCCCCGCTCGCGGTACGAGATCGGCTTCAAGCCCGTTCTCGGTCCCGATATAGAGCACCTCTAAATCGGTATGCCGCTCTTTCAACGTATCGAGCAGGGCGAGCGCCGGATAGATGTGACCACCCGTCCCTCCACCAGAAATGATGACTCTCATCGGTTTGCCTCCTCATATGCGTTCACGAGCTTGACGAAATGTTCGCCTCGTTCTTCAAACGTCTTATATTGATCCCAGCTCGCACAGGCCGGCGACAGCAAGATCACGTCGCCTGCAACGGACTGTTCAAACGCGAGCGGCACCGCCTCGTCGAGCGTGGCGACGGCTTGCGCCGGAATATTTTCTGATTCACTTAACGTTTTGAACCGTTCAGCCGTCTCGCCGTAAGCGATGACAGCTTTCACCCGTTTCATCGCCGGAACGAGTGATGTCAGGTCGGCTCCACGTTCGAGCCCGCCGCATAACCAAACGATCGGTGATTCGAAACCAGTGAGCGCCGCTTCGGCAGCGACGTTGTTCGTCGCTTTTGAATCGTTGTAGACGCGACGGCCAAGCACACGGCCGAGGCTCTCCGTCCGATGGGCGACGCCGCCGAACGTGCGCAAGACGTGCTCGATATGATCAGTCGGGATGTCAAACGGCTCGATCAACAAGAGCGCGGCCAATACGTTCTCGACGTTATGGGCGCCTCCAAGCGCAAGTTCTGACACCGGCATGATCCGTGCGCCATGCAAAGTGATCCATCCTGAATCGACATGCGCGTCACCGGCTTCATAGCCAAACGTTTGGGCTGAAAGTCCAGTCGGCACTCGCTTCATGACTTCTCGATCCTCACCTTTGACGACGACCCGGTCTGAAGGCGTCATGTTTTGGAACAGATTCGCTTTCGCGTCAGCGTATGATTCAAAGTCACCGTGATAGTCAAGATGGGCTTCTGACAAGTTGAGCAGTGCTGCCGAGCGGGGATGGAACGCTTCCACTCCCATCAGCTGAAAACTCGATAGTTCGATCACGATCAGGTCGCCCGGTGCGGCTTGCGTCGCGACTTCGATGGCCGGAAACCCGATGTTCCCCGCCACGTGGACAGGACGTTCGCCACCTTTTAACAGCTCATGAACGAGCGTCGTCGTCGTCGTTTTACCGTTCGACCCGGTAATGGCGACAAAATCTGCCTCTGTTGCCAAATAAGCGAGCTCGACTTCCGTATAAATCGGGATGTGACGCGCAATCGCTTCTTCTAGTAACGGGATCTGATAAGGGATACCCGGATTCTTGACGATCAGTTCAGCTTTGTCTAACAGTTCAAGCGGATGCGAGCCGAAGACAGTTTTTACGTTTAGCGCTTCAATCTTTGCCTGCTCTGCTTCTGTTGGCTCACTGCCCGTATTGATCACTACGTCTGCGCCGACCGCCTTTAAATAGGCGGCAGCTGCGATACCGCTCCGAGCCGCCCCGAGTACGAGGACTCGCTTACCATTCCACTGTTGATTCATGTCTTCCACCATCCATTACATGAGAAGTAACGACAATACTGCCGTGATCAAGCTAATTCCACTGAACGTCAATACGATGCGCCATTCTGACCAGCCGACCATCTCGAAATGGTGGTGGATCGGACTCATCTTAAAGATCCGTTTCCCCGTCGTTTTAAACGAGATGACCTGCAAGATGACACTGAGCGTCTCGATGACAAAAATAATGCCGACGAAGACGAGCAATAATTCAAGTTTCAACATGAGGGCGAGACCAGCGACCGCTCCGCCTAAAGCGAGCGAACCCGTGTCACCCATGAAAATTTTCGCCGGGTATTTGTTAAAGACGAGGAACCCAAAGAGTGCTCCGACCGTACTAAACGCAAACCAGGCGATGCCGACTTCGTCTTGCCCTAACGCATAAATTCCAAAGAACGCAAACGTCGGGATGGCCGAGAACGAAACGAGACCGTCCAAACCGTCCGTCAAGTTGACGGCGTTCGAGAAGCCGACGAGCCAGAAGATGACGATGGCGATGTAGAACCAGCCCGTGTCAAACGCGATCGATGTGAACGGAATGCTGATTGTTGTGTCGAGCCCGCCGCCAAGCGATAAGAACCAAACGAACAACACCGAGACAATGATTTGGCCAATCAACTTTTGGAGCGATGTCAATCCAAGGTTGCGTTTGTTGACGACTTTAATGTAGTCGTCGAGGAATCCGATGATCCCGAACGCGAGCGTGACGAACAAGAGCGTCCCGAATCCGGCGACCGCTTCTCCAAACACGATCGAAACGAGAAAACCGACAAGAAGTGCGAGCA
Source organism: Exiguobacterium sp. SH5S13 (assembly GCF_004337085.1). Lineage (NCBI taxonomy): Bacteria > Bacillati > Bacillota > Bacilli > Caryophanales > Exiguobacterium > Exiguobacterium sp. SH5S13. The sequence goes on from NZ_SJUS01000001.1 coordinate 187,661, forward strand.
GGATGACGATCCCGCCCATCGTCGGTGTCCCTGATTTCTTTTGGTGCCAATCCGGACCCTCGTCCCGGATCTCTTGACCAAACTTTAAGTTACGAAGCGCCGGGATGGCCCGCGGCATGACGACCAATACGGTCAATAATGAGCTGATTAAGACGATTAAACTGATTAACATATTCGTACCTCACTACTCTATTTATTGGACTAAACGCTCAAGCGCAAGTCCTCGCGATGCTTTTAACAATATCACAGTCTGTGGCCGTTGATAACTGCTGAGGAGTGCTTTCGCTTCCTCTACCGTTGGGACCATCGTCACATTCACGCGCGGGTCACTGATCCCTTGTGCGATCCATTTCGCTTTGTCGCCGATCAGCACGCAATCGGTCACAGGCGCCGTGATGACGCGGCCGACACTCTCGTGCTGGGCCTGTTCATCTGTCCCGAGCTCGTACATATCCCCGAGGACGAGGACACGACGGCTAAAGCCTTCTAACGTTTTCACCGTCTCGATGGCGGCAATCATCGATGTCGGGCTCGCATTGTAGGCGTCATTGATCAAATGCGCGTCACCGAACATTTGCTTCTCCATCCGCATCGATGTCAATTGAACCCGATTCAGACCGCGTTGGATCGTCTCGTGATCAAGACCTAATTTGAGTCCGCACGCAATCGCATATGCCGCATTCCGGATTTGGTGGGCTCCGAGCACTTTTAACTCATAAAACTCGTGATTATAGCGGAAAATCGAGGCGTCAAACGTCGCTTCGACGACTTCAAGTTTCCCATCTGCCGTCGCGTCGTAACCGACTCGGTAACCTTCGTTGGCCAAAAGCGGCTCGTCGGCATCGACGATGAGCACCCCGTCCGGTTTGAGCCCGGCTTTAATCTCAAGTTTCGCTTTAGCGATCCCTGAGCGACCGCCGACTTGTTCGCCGTGCGACTCGCCGATGTTCGTCACGAACGCGACGTCAGGCTTGGTAAGCTTCGATAACAACTCGATTTGCCCAAATCCGTTCATCCCCATCTCGAGCACCGCGACTTCCGTATCACGAGGCATTCGCAGTACGGTCAGCGGCAGACCGACGTCCGAGTTGAAGTTTCCAGCCGTCTTGTGCGTTTTGAACTTTTCCCCGAGAACGACGGCAACCATGTCTTTCGTCGACGTCTTGCCGTTTGAACCGGTGATCGCGACCACGAACGGATCGATTTCAGCCAAGTATCGTGCCGCCGCTTCTTGCAGCGCCTTTAGCGGTGACTCGACCGGAATCGCCACAACCCCTTCCGGCAGCGGACGCCCCTGCTCCCAAAACGTCACGATTGCGCCTTTTTGGACGGCCGCATCGATGAAGTCGTGGCCATCGACGCGAGCCCCGATGATCGGCACGAACAATCCGTCCTCATTACCGTCCCTCGAGTCGGTCGCGACATGACGGACCTCACGTGTGTCGTCCGTCTCCATCCCAAACCAAGAAGCAAGTGTTTGTATCGTTAACTGTTCCATCCTTATTTCCTCCTGTGACAAAGGAAAAGAGAGCCGAGGCCCTCTTCATCCCTATGCGTTAGTTCGACGGTGATTGGAGCCTCACTTTGAGTGTCGCCCCGTTCTTGACCGGCTTGCCTTTCCCGATTGACTGGGAAGTGACAAAACCCGTTCCGTCTATTTCTAAATTCAATTGATAGAGCGTCGCCAATCGTTTCGCATCACGAAGCGACCAGCCTGATAGGTTCGGCATCGTGAACGAGTCCTCCGTCTTCAACAGGAGGCGCTCCCCGACGACGTACGATTGCCCTTCGACCGGGCTTTGAGCGACGACATCGTCCCCGCTACCGAGTAAGATCGGTTCGAACGAAGCGGCTTTCGCCTGCTTGACCGCCTCATCACGACCAAGCTCGACGTATGTTTCCGTCGTCTTCGTCGACGCATCGATTGTTTTTGTTTGTTTTTCCGGTTCGACGCTTCGATAGCGCAACGCCACGTCCATGACATCCTTGAACAGCGGCGCCATGATGCGCGGACCCGTCGTCGACGAGTCGCCGTTCGGTCGGTCGACCGCAATATACATGACGAGTTCCGGATCATCTTTCGGTGCCATTCCGACGAACGAGTGGATGTACTGACCGCTCAAGTACTTCCCATTTTCGGCAATTTGAGCCGTCCCGGTTTTTCCGATGACGCGATAATTATCGAGCGCATACAGTTGACCGGTTCCGAGATCACTATTGACGACACCGTCGAGTGCTTCGCGTGTCAGCTTGGCCGTTTCTTCCGTGACCGGTTGACCGACAGTTTTCGGATTGGTCGTCCGAATCGTCTCGCCCGTTTCACGGTTGACGACTTTTTTAATCACGTACGGTTGTTTCATCGTCCCATCGGTCGCAATCGCGGAAGTCGCTTGTAGGATTTGCATCGGTGTCATCGCCGTCGATTGTCCCCATGCTGTGATCAACACGTTCATCGGGCTATCGAAGTCGTATTGACTGTTCACTTCTCCCGGCAAATCGACGCCTGTTCGTTGGTCGAACTTGAACGCCTTGAAGTAATCTTCGTATCGGCCGAGTCCGAGTCGTTCATTCGCTAAAATCGAGAAGGCGACGTTCGAAGAGTGCCAGACGCCTTCCACCATAGGAATCGTACCCCATCCAGTGACGTTATAATCATTGAACACCGTCTTGCCATACTTGTAAGACCCGGATTTATACAGCTCGTTCGGGTTGTAAACACCTTCATTGATCGCTGCGGCGAGTGTGAAGATTTTCATCGTCGAACCCGGCTCAAAGCGAGATGAGACAGAGAAGTTGCTGTAAGACGTGATCTCACGGGTATTCGGATCAAAAGACGGACGATCGGACAAGGCGATGATCTCACCAGTCTTTGGATCCATGATAATCGCCGTCGCATTTTTCGGTTTATATTCTTTATACAGTTCATCCATTTTCGTATCAAGCAGTTGTTGGATGCGATGATCGAGCGTCAACTGGACGTCCGCCCCGTCTTCCGGGTCGATTTTTAGTTGTTCATCGCTCGACACGAGCTGTCGGCCTGCTAAATCTTTCTCGAAACGATATAAACCGTACGATTCACTCAGCACGTCATTGAGCGATTTTTCGATTCCAAGTTCTCCGACGAGTTCGATGCGCCCATTTTGATCAATCTTTTGGGCGTAGCCGACGACGGATGAAGCAAAGACTTTATTCGGGTAATAGCGTTTCGGTTCTTCCACGAACGTGATGCCCGGAATCTCAAACGCATCGATCGCTTCTTTTTGTTCGACCGTCAAATCCCGGCCCGGTACCCCGAACTCAATTTGACCGCGATCGACATTTTGTTCGAGCCGTTTCAAAATATCGGCTTCGGTCATCGGGATGACCGTCGCAAGCTCTTTAGACGCGTCCTTGAACTCGTCAGGCAAGAGCGTCTTGTTTTCGACCCGCTCTCCCCCTAACTTCAAGACCGCGACAATCCGGTAGGACGGGATATTGATCGCAATCGGTTGCCCGAACCGATCAAAAATCTCTCCACGCTCCGCCTTAAGTGTACTGACAGCCTTCCAGCGCTCTTCTTCAGCGAAAGCGAGCATGTTCTCCCCTTTGTACGTCTGAAAGACGGACAAGTAGAGGAACCAGCCAACAAAAAATAAAAAGAGTGGTGTGAAGCAAACGATCGCCACCCACGCCACTCTTTTTTTACTCTGTTGTAGAGAATTCATCAGTCGATCACCAAAACATTCTTTTCATTGAACTGCATGCCGAGCTTGTCAGCAATCGCATAAATTCTCTCAGGTGAGCTTAGTTGGGCAATCTCATACTTCAGTTCTTCATTCTCTTTCGAGATCGTGTTCATCTCTTGGTTGATGACAGCCGTATCTCGCATAATATTGTACGCTTCGTTATGTTTCGACACCGTGATGCCACCGAACAAGACGACCGAGAAAATCATCGTCGGGTACAGGATGGATTCGAACAAGGTCAACGTACGTCGTTTCGGAGCTGGTATTGGTCGTTCTTGCGGAATCGGATTTCGATTCGGTGAAATTTGAGGCTGCAGAGCCTTGCGGGCAGCTTCTGGCATCAGGTATCCCTCCTACGTACAATCTATTTTTGTTTTTCAGCGATCCGAAGTTTGGCCGACCGGGCCCGGCGGTTGTCTTCAAGTTCGTTATCTCCGGCAGTGATCGGCTTGCGTGTGATCAGCTTCAATTCCGGTTCGAACTCTTCTGGGATAATCGGCAATCCTTTTGGCAACTGTGGATACTGGCTCTTCTCTTTGAAAACCTGCTTACAGATGCGGTCTTCAAGTGAATGGAACGTGATCACACAAATCCGTCCACCGATGGCGAGCATGTCAATCGCGTCTTGGACGGCACGATCGAACACGTTCAATTCGTCGTTCACAGCGATGCGGATCGCTTGGAACGTCCGTTTCGCCGGATGGCCGCCTTTGCGTCGCGCCGGCGCCGGAATTGCGTCTTTAATCAATTCGACGAGTTCGAACGTCGTCTCAATCGGCTTGACGGCACGGGCTTGTTCGATTTTACGCGCAATCTGTTTCGAGAACTTCTCTTCCCCGTATGTAAAGAAAATGCGGGCGAGGTCCCCGAACGGCCATTCGTTGACGACGTGATACGCCGAAAAATCTCGTGACCGGTCCATTCGCATATCGAGCGGAGCATCAAAATTATAGCTAAAGCCGCGTTCTGCCTCATCTAACTGTGGTGAAGAGACACCGAGGTCAAATAATACTCCATCGACTTGTGTCACACCTCGTGCCGCTAACTCATCTTTCAAATGGACGAAGTTGCTCTTTATAAACGTAACCCGGTCCTCATATGGAGCCAAACGCTCAGCGGCGTGCGTGAGTGCGACATCGTCCTGGTCGAAGGCGTAAAGATGGCCCGTCGTCAGGCGTTTCACAATCTCTTCGCTATGACCGGCTCCCCCTAACGTACAATCGACGTAAATTCCGTCCGGTTTGATGTTCAGTCCATCAACAGACTCCATTTTTAAAACCGTTTCATGCTCAAACATACAAAAACCCTCTCAACCTACATTTTTCAACTAGTTTATTACATTTACTTTATCATAAAAATGTCAAGCTACGCATTGGTTTTTAGCGAAAATAGGAAACAAAAAGGTAACAAACAAAAAATGGTTCTCCAAACAAGTGGAGAACCTCGATCATTTACGATTTCACAATCAGATTTTGACTAAACAGCGCTCCCATTCCGCCTGTTCATAGGCGGCGCGTAACCGAACGAATAAATCGTCTCCGTGACGATTCATCAGTGGGACCATCGACCAGATCCGCTCTTGCGGTGCGTCCATCGGCAGCAAGCGTGTCGACAGATGGATCCGGCGTCGATTCAAACGATACTGCTCGCGCTTCGCCTCGGCCCGCATCTCGTCAGCGAGACGGTCAAGGATATGCCGCGCGTTCGTCTCAAAGCGATGCCCGCGCTTTCCTGCCTCATGCCCGATTGCTTCAGACAGCGTGCGGTAGGCATACAGACTTTGGTCAAACGACTCGTCATCGAACGAATGGTCCGGGAGCGGATTCGTCAAGTAATCGACGAGCGTGGTCCCTTCTTGAGCGAGTTTTTTCTCGTCGTTCGTCGACATGACAACAGCGCCAAGTCTCGGGATCAACAACGGCATCTTCCAACCGAATACATGAAACAACGGACGAAGTTGGAGCCAATAGGCGATTTCACCCGGACCGGCGACGTATGCGAGCGTCGGGAACAAGTAATCTTGCATGAGCGGCCGGGAGACGACGTTATTCGAGAACCGTTCGGGATGCTCGTCAATTTCGTGTAACAGTTCCGCCTCCGTGAAGCGGTGACCGCGTTTCGTCGTGAAGACATCTCGTTCTTTCGTCAACAATTCACGCGTCCCGTCATGATAAAACACGTGGGCCGCATCGCGGTTCAGTTCTACGGACGGCATGCCGTCCTCGAATGAGTCGCGGAGCACTTCGTGCATGCGGTCGTGTTGCACGATCAACTGTTTGAACGCCTCACGTTCGAGCCGACGTACGTCAGGCTGATGCGGGTCGAACAGGAGAAAATCGTTCCCGACGAAACGTCGCATCATCTTCCCAAAAAATTGTGCGAACGAATGACTCGCTTGGAGTAAGGCGACAAGCTCACGATAAAGCGTCGCCGTATGGACAGTCTCTGTCTCCGACACGAACAGACGTTGCAACATTTGGACGAGTTCGATTTTGAGACGGTCGAATTCGAGTTCTCCGACCGATGCTTTCCCTGCGAGCGGAACGGTCGATAACGCTTCTTTCCGCAGTTGCCGTGACAACGGCTGGGGGGCGTACACATGGTTGATCTCGGCGAAGTCATGATCCTCGGTCGCCATCCAAAAAATCGGGATGACCGGCTTACCGAGCACGGCCTCCGCCTGTTTCGCTCGTTTGAGCACGGTTAACAGCTTATACACCGCAAACAACGGGCCCCCGAAGACGCCGACTTGCTGTCCGGTCACAATCGTGAACGCCTCGCCTTTCGCGAGCGCGTCGAGTTTTGAGTCAAGCACGTTCGAGAGCGGACCGTGAACCGTCTGTTGCGCCCGAAGAATCTCTGCTAACGATTCCAGATGCGGGTATGAGCGTCCTTCAAGCTCGCTCGCTCGAGCTTCGAGCTCGTCCATTCCTTTATAGTCCAGCCACTTCGTATATCCCGCTTCGATTTGGATCATCGGGGAAGATGGACTGTACATGGCGTCTAGCGACTCTATCCTCACGTATAACGACTTCCTTTCAAACGGTCAATGAATCATTTCTTTTGCGACACCGAGCGTGAACAACACGGCGTGTAACGGGACGAGTAGTAAAAATAACAATCGCCAGCCGTGTACGAACATTTTTGTATATAAGACTTCTTCGTGTCGGACTCGCTGCCAAATCGCATTTGCCGGAAAAATAGCGCAGCAGACGGCTAAGAGCAACCAAAAGACGTCGTCCCCGACGAGTGTCTCTAATAGGACCGCACACGCATAAAACCAGAGGAACACTCCGGCATCGCAGACAAGTTTAAACGTATTGACCGATTTCGGCATGATTTTTCTAAGTATCATATACACCATAAACCATATGACAAGCGGAAATGAAACGATATACACTAACACGATGCGCTCGCTCCTATTATCAATTTTTGCATGAGTGGGATGACCGTCAGTTTTCGGCCTCTGTCCTCGGCCCGTTTCAAGAGCGGGGTCAAGATGGCATCGACCTCGGTCATACGTCCGGCCTCGATATCTCGAAGCATCGAAGAGCGGTTTTGAGCTGTCTTCTCGATGATCGTCTCAATATATGTATAAGGCACGAACTGATCGAACAGCGGTGTCAGCTCCTCATAGATCGCTTGCGCGACTTCGCGGCAAGGCGGCTCGGCGACGGCTCCGTTCGGGACGCGACAAAGTGCGGTGATCGGATTGATGATCGCGTTCGCAAACAACTTTTCAACGACGACTTGTTCGATATCCGCTTCCCACACGACTTGGAGCGGCGAGGCGATGAACGTGAGCGGCTGTAGAGCATGCAAGCTCCCGATCCGAACTCGGCCGAGACCGCTATGGTTAATTCGATTTTCGTCTCGCGTCACCCCGTGCTCGATGACGCCTAAGTGGAACCCTCGTTCCCGAGCGTACTCGAGATGGGCAATCCCGTTCGAGCAGATGAACACAGGGACGTCCCCGGTAAGCCGTTCTGTCGCCGCGCGCACTTGGTGCGCTTTCGTCGTCACGAAAAAAACGTCCGCTTCCGTCTCGTTGAGTGTATGTACCGGTTTGAGCGGGACAGCGACGGTCCCCTGCGTCATACCGGCTCGTTCGATTATGACGTCTCTCGTTTCTTCGCCTCGACCGTACAAGGTGACGCTATAGTCTTTCGCGAGTAACGACGCCATCAACATCCCGACAGCCCCGTTCCCGATAATCCCAATTCGTTTGATCGGCTTCATTCGCTATCCCTCCACAAACAGTGTGCACAAAGAATTTTACCACAATCTGTTTCCAGGACCACACAATTAAAAAAAGAAGCGATCTCCAAGGAGACCGCTTCTTTTCGCATTATTTGCTTGTTACTTCTTTACCGTTGTAATGTCCGCAAGATTTGCAAACACGGTGTGAAAGTTTCATGTCGCCACAGTTCGGGCACTCGTTCATACCAGGTACGTTAAGTTTGAAGTGAGTACGACGAAGACGTTTGCGAGTTTTCGACGTTCTACGGAATGGTACTGCCATCGTTGTCCACCTCCTTGAAAAGTTAGCCGTTCTCGTCCTCTTTTTTAGAGAACAAGTCAGCAAGGCCCGCGAGGCGCGGGTCAATTTTTGGTTGGTCGTCCGGCTGTTCGTCAATGAGAGACCAGCCTTCCCCTTCAACCTGAGTTTTGTCTGTTTCGTTCCCGAAAATTTGAATCGGGACTTCTAACATGATGAGCTCTTTTACGATCGGTCGCAGATCAATCGTATTTCCTTCTGGCAAATTGACATCATCGAATTGCTCCGTATAACGCCCATTCTCCAAAAAGAAAGGCTCGAGCGATTCAATATCAAATTCAAAGACGACATCCTCTAACGTACGCGCATCTGGCAACGTCAGGTCCCCTTGAACCTTCAAATTGAATGTAACTTGATTAGATGTGAACGACGCATCCCCGTGCACATGCACCGGGCGAATCGAACGGATATCCGGATGGAGCTGAGTAAGCTCTTCGAGTTCAACCATCTCATCGATGGAAAAACTGTCATCCTGGTTTCGTAGCTTAAGTAGCTGTGCAATAGACCACTTCATCCGAATCACCTCAATTGCAACAATATGAATTATAGATAGGCCAACTTGTTTTGTCAATGTTTTTTCTTTACACTAAAATCAGTTGGCGACGGCGCTTTGCCAAAGCGTACTTACCTATCTTACACCAATCCAATCGACAATGCAAAGGAGTAAATTTATGAAAAAGACGGCCATCATCGCGGAGTACAATCCGTTCCATAACGGACATCTCTATCAGGCAAAAACAGCTCGAATCGAAACGGGTGCCGACGCCATGATCGCCATCATGAGTGCCCAGTTCACACAGCGCGGTGAACCGGCTGCTTTTGACAAGTGGAGCCGGGCAGCGGCAGCAGTCAAAACAGGGGCGATCGACCTTGTGATCGAACTGCCGACTTGTTACGGCGTCCAACGCGCCGACCGGTTCGCGAGTGCGGCTGTCGCCATCGCGGAACAAATCGGATGCCAAACGCTGTCGTTCGGCAGTGAGAGCGGCGACGCCGATGCGATCCTGCGCGCGGCACACGCTGGCATCGAAGCGTCACCCGCCTATCACGACGCGCTCCAACACGCCTTAAAAGCAGGCAAGTCATCCGCCAAAGCATCGAGCGAGGCGTTTGCGGCCCTTTATCCAACTTTTGATTTGACGCTCCCAAACAACATTCTCGCCTATCATTACGCGAAAGCCGCTCGCACCATCTCACTCCATACCGTAAAGCGTCTTGGGGCCGGTTATCACGATACAGGCGTCTCGGACGTCATGTCGGCAACGGGCGTCCGGGCCCACTATCTCGAGACCGGGAGTGTCCGGGCTGTCCCAGAAGCGACACGGGCGTTATTCCAGCAGACGTCGATGGCCCACTGGTCGCTCTATTGGCCTGTCTTGCAATTCAAGTTACGGACGATCCCGAAGTCAGAGCTCGAACAACTCGTCGGCATTGACGCTTCGTTGTCCCCTCGCTTGATCGAAGCCGGTCTCGCACCGACGTTCGAACAAGCTATGGGCGGTCTGTTGACGCGACGCTATACACGTACCGCCATCCAGCGCGCTCTCGTCTCGGTCCTCATCCATTGGAAACGTGACGAACTTCCGGAACGATTTGACGAAGTCCCATACGTCCGTCCGCTCGCATTCAATGCGATTGGCCGTAGCGTCTTGAAAGACATAAAAAAAACGGTCCCGCTCGTCAGCAAGTACCAGTCTGATTTAGCGTTCGAAGCTCGTGTGACCGAGGCGTACCGGTTACCTCTCGGCAACCGGTCACTGCTCGAGCATATGCAAACCCCTCAATTCATCGACTCCAAATAATCGATGGCGTCCTCGACCGTTTCGACCGGAACGACTGCAATATCGCTCTCGATCCGGTCGAGTGATTCCAGCGCTTCATCATAATTCGAACCGGCCGGCACGAAGAACACCGAGGCACCGGCTCGGTCAGCCGCGACGATTTTTTGCCACGCCCCACCGATCGGACCGACGTTTCCTTCTTCATCGACCGTACCAGTACCGGCAATCGTCTCACCGCCCGCCAAGTCACCCGGCGTCAACTGATCATAAATCTCTAGCGTGAACATGAGCCCGGCCGATGGCCCCCCAACGTTCGTCAGTTCAAACGTGACGTCCGGTTCTGTGCGCACATCTTGCACCGGCAGCGGCTCATAAATCCCGAGACCGACACGGCTCCCGCTCCGGTCGAGCGGTTGAACGAGTGTCTTCACGACACGTTCCCGTCCATCCCGTTCGAGCGTGATCGTCACTTCATCGCCCGTCTCGAACGCCGAGACGCGATCGATGAAATCAAGACGTGACGCGAACGATTGGCCGTCAAGCGCTGTAATGACGTCACCTGGTTTAAGGACGTTCGCCGCGAGCGACCCGGTGATTGGAGCCGAGACGTACATGCCGTCAAACGTGACGGTCACGTCCTCTTCGGCTAGACCGTACGCGTATTGGATGGCTGCTTGCTGCGACGATGACATGAGCAGCTGCTGTCTTCGCTCGTAATCGTCTTCCCCTTCGCCGTCATACAAATAGCGACTAGACGGACTCGCTTCCGTGAACGGCGTGAACCAGCTCCCGACGAGCCAAAGCGGTGTCGCCCGTCGTTGCGAGATCGTGACCATCATCAGTTCACCCGCATCTTTCGTCCCGTCTTCAACCGTCATAAAGTTTTCGATGGTCGTCGCTTCGCCCGGATACGTGATGTAATAAGGTAACGGGGCAAATAGAAAGATGAGCACGGCGACGAGGATACCGAAGCCGATCTTCAGCGGCTTCATTGCTGTTGACTCACTTCATATTTTTTCCGAAGTGCCTGTTCGACTTGTTCGGGAACGAGTTCAGCGACCGAGGCGCCGTATTTGGCGACTTCTTTCACGATCGACGAACTAAGGAACGAGTATTTGCTATTCGTCATCATAAACAGCGTCTCGACGTCCTCGTTTAACTTCTTGTTGATCGAAGCGATCTGAAGTTCGTATTCGAAGTCAGAGACGGCCCGAAGACCGCGGACGATCGTCGCTGCTTCTCGTTTAGCGGCATACTCGACGAGCAGCCCGCCAAACGCGTCCGCTGACACGTTCGGTAAATGCGATGTCACTTCCCGAATGAGCGTGAGCCGCTCTTCGACGTTGAATAACGGTGCCTTGCTCGAGTTTTCGAGCACCGCGACGATCACTTCATCAAAGATGGCTGCCGCCCGCTCAATAATATCTAAATGTCCGTTCGTAATCGGGTCAAAGCTCCCCGGGCAAATCGCGATCCGTTTCATATGTTCACTCCTCGGTCGTTGCGTACTCGTAAAGGCTGATCGTAATAACAGACGAGTAGCGTTGAACCTTAATTTTTTCGAGCAGACCGACCCGATCCGGCAACGTCGTCTCGCTGCCATGTTCGCAGACGACGACGCCGTTGTCTGTCAACAGTCGGTTCGATTCAATGAGTTGTAAAAACGATTCATGTTCTTCCTCATGGTACGGCGGGTCCATGAAGATGAGTTTAAACGACCGCCCCGCCTCGGCGAGTTGGTCGAGGACGGCCCGCGCGTCTTGCCTTTGAACCGTCGCCTGTGCCTCGTAACGCGTCGCCCGTAGATTGTCCTGTATCGTTTGAATCGCCTTCCCATGACGATCGACGAAGACGGCACGGTCGCACCCCCGTGATAACGCCTCGATCCCGAGACCGCCACTCCCCGCGTAAAGGTCGAGGGCATCCCCCCCGGCGAAGTAAGGGCCGATGATATTAAACAATGATTCTTTTACTTTATCTGCCGTCGGTCGTGTCGTCGACCCTGGGACCGCCTTTAGGCGCGTCCCTTTTCGTTCTCCTGAAATGACTCGCATCGTTGATCCTCCATTAGAAAAGATGAAGGCGTCACCACCTTCATCTCGCCCGTTTATTTCTGCTTTGGCTCGTAAGTCTCGGCAATGAAAGGCCGTTCGCTCCGAACGACCGCGTCGACGAATGGCAAGGCACTGATTTTCTCGATGATCGTCTCATGGTCTTCTAAGTCCGTATATAAAAAGGCGTACTTCTCACGCTTCGAGACGTAATATAAGTTTGCGTAGCGACGCAGTGCTTTCACTTGTTTGAGCGACTGCACGTAAACGACGAGTCCGATTCGACCTTTTAACTCGAATGATTCAGCCAGCACATCCACAACTTCCGCCTCCTCCGCCACAGCTTCCGCCACCGGAACAGCCACCCTCATCGAAGAACGGGTTGCCGGTAGGGACTTTGATTTTTGGAGATACCGAGAACGCCAACAGCTCACTCACTTCTCCGAGTAACTTATCCAAGTTACGTTCCGCCTTTTTGAAGGCGGCCACTTCCGGTTGCACGTCGAGACGACGCTTCACGAGATGCATCTCTTTTTTGATACGATCGTGATCCGGGTGATGTTTCCCGAACCGTTGCACGTACTCATAATCTTCTTTCATTCGTAAAAATTCCCGTTCGACTTCCTGGGCTTCTTTCGAGCGAGCGCGAGCTTGTTTTGTCGCGATATATGTTTGGAACGATTCGCTCGTCTCGATCAAGGCAGTCAATGCTTCTGTTTGATCGAGCAAATCAATCGTCTGTTCAGTAATAATCATGGCTTTCACCCTTTCTGACATGATTTTACCACAATTGATTCCCTCTGTGAGCAATCGGACTTATAATTGAACGTGACGTAAATGCAGAAAGGAAGTGAACCACCGCTTCGTGCGGTGTACAATGAAAAAAGTCTCGTTTAACATGATTCGCTCGGCCGGTATGAAAACCGACTATGCGAAACCAGAATATTATTATGATCAGCTCGATAAAGTCCGGGCGGCCGATCTCGTCCTCTTCCCGGAGTACTGGATGGTCAACTCGATCATTTACGGGTTGAACAAACCGATCTTCCCGTCTCCGGCGACGTACCACCTCGGGCACGATAAAATCGAGATGACACGCGCTTTCACAGCGACGTTCCCGCATCGCATCCCGAAGACGTTAATTTACGGGAAGAACCCGTACACGATCGAACGCGTCATTGAAGAGTTCGAATACCCGTTCGTCGCCAAGACCGCCAAGTCCTCGATGGGTCAAGGCGTCTGGCTCATTAAAAATGAACAAGAATGGCTCGAATACGTCGACAAACACGAGACGTTTTACGTCCAACAGTTCATCCCGAACGACCGCGACCTGCGCATCATCGTCATCGGCGAAGAAGTCGTCGGTTCTTATTGGCGCGTCAGTGAGGCCTTTTTAAACAACGTCGCCCAAGGTGCCCACTTCTCGTATGACGATATCCCAGGTCACGTCGTGGAAGAAGTGCTCTCGATCGCAAAGACACTTCACATCAATCACGCCGCGTTCGACGTCATCGTCTCAGGGGATAATTTTTACATTTTGGAATTCAACGTCTTCTTCGGTTCAGAAGGATTGATGCCGCTCGGCGTGAGACTTCCCGACAAGATTGCGGCGTATCTCGAAACGATGTCTTGACCGTTCATCTTTTTTTCACAATTTGAACACACGTTATTCCAAGAACGTTTTCGAATATGATATGATGACATATGAGGTTTATTAGGGAAAAGGGGGATTATGATGAAATTTGAGCAGTTCCACATCGAGGGAAAAGAGATCCGCTTCGGTTTGCTCGAGACGATCATGGATCATCATCATTTCATCCGTGAAGGCGCTTGGGACTATGAGCGTGCGACGTATGATATGAAGTACGAGAAGCAATCGACGGGCGAGACGTTTTACCTGCGCTTGCCGGTTTATGCGATTGAAGGCCAAATCGAGGACCGTCATGCGGTCGTTAAAATGGTGACACCGATTCTCGGGAAACATTACTACCCGCACGGCGTCGAGTACGACGAAGAGTTCCCAGAAGAAATCGTTCGCGACTGTGAGCGCCGATTGGCGGCACTCGCCGAGACGTTAGAAGTCTAACCCCTTTCATAACTGAAAGGGTTTTCTTATGGCCACTCAACAAAAATGGAGAACCCGCTGTGGGTTCTCCATTTTTACATACACTTAACGACTTGCAATGACGTTTAGCGTCACGTCGACTTGTCCGAGCAATAGATCGAACTGGTCGCGGACGTAGAGGTACAATCGCTCTGCCTCGCTGAGCGAGACGGGTGCGCTCAGTAGATAATCGTACCGCTCTTTCGAGAGCGACACGATTTTCACTTCACGCAATCCGAATTCGATCGCGCTGCACGCAATCAAATCCTCGATCGCCCGCTCTGCAATCGTCACATCTCCGTATGAATAATCGTTTCCGATGACAGCCATCGTATCGTTCATCTTCTTCACTCCTTTTCTGCAACGAGCACCAACACGTCCTCCATAATGGTTTCGATGTCGACTGGTTTTTCTCCTGTCGTCGCCATTTGCGCGACTGCACGAACATCGTGGTGACGGTCGATGATATACATCGTCGTCGCGTGGGTGACAAGTCCACTATTCGCTTTCGAATAATAGAACTGAAGCTGACGAGTGATCCGGTCGATGTCGGCTTTGTCACCGGTCAACATCTTCCATCCAGTTGGCTCAGCTTGGAACGCCGCTCCGTAGTTCTCAAGTACCGGGATCGTATCGACTTCCGGGTCGACCGTGATGGCGACGAGTTCGACGTCAGTACCGTACAAGTCGTTCGCCTTCAAGTCTTGCTCGAGTTTCATGAAGTCGCGTAGCGTGAGCGGACAAATGTCGGGACAGTTCGTATAAAAGAACGTGACGATTTTGACTTTGCCGTTATCTGAGTTATACGGTTGGCCATCGAGCGCGTTCGTCAACGTGAACGGGGTCGGCTCTTGGATGACCGGCAAATCATCTTCTTTGAAGAAGAGGAAATACGAAGCCGCTCCGATAGCGATCAAAATGACGACCGTCAACCCGACCGTCAAGTAACTATTCCGTTTCATGCTCATCCCCCTCTCTTCGGTCATCCTCCGATGATGGCCCGGAAGACGTTCGTCGTCTCACCCGGTTCAAACGCCACATAGAGAAGAACATAGACCATCACACCTGTAATGGCTGTGAAAAACCAGACGACTGATGCTTTCGGTCCGATTTTACGATGTTTCTCGATCTTGTTTTTATAGCCAAGATAGAGTGTGATCAATCCGAGGATACCACCTGTCGTCGCCAGGATGATGTGGAAAATCATGAAAGCGAGATAGTACGGCTTCACTGAGTCCGGACCTCCGAATGCGGTATTCCCAACAAAGATCGTCCGCGAGACGTAAAGGATAAAGAACGTCGTCGCCGCGACGGCAGCTGCTGTCATGACTTTCTTATGCTTTTCAATATTGCGGCGGTCGCGCGCGATAATCGTCCAGCCGATCGCGACCAAAATCGCACTGATTACAATGAATGTCACACTAATTAAGGCAAGATAGTTCATCGATGTTTCCCCTTTGACTTAGTTCATTTTTTCTCTTTCGGTTCGTTCGGTGTGAATGACATGCCTTCGTCAAGCGCGAGCGATTTCGTTCGGCGTACCCAACCGAAGAACGTCCAGCCGAAGAAGAAACCGTACACGACTTCCTGCCCAAGCTTCATCAATACCCCGCCGAAGCGCTGGTCTTCGAGAGCGCTGTTCGTCGCACCCATCAAGGCGTTTAAGTCAAGACCGGACACGTCACCGTTCGGCATACAGTATCCGAGCACCGTCGCGAACGTCTCAACGTCCGTATAGGCGTCATAGAGAATTCCTTGACTGAAGATGATGAACGCACAAGCAGGCGTCAATAGCACGCCGTTTGCGATGATGTACACCATCCGTTTCAAATCGGACATCCCCTCTTCTTCATCCGAGAGGAACGGGGCGATGACCGGATACCACATCGTCAAACTGAAGACGACGAGAGCCCCGTGAAAGATGCGATGCACCCCGTAGTTCGTTAACACGTAATCAAAGATGAATGGCATGTGGTAAAACGTAAATAACGCGTTGAACAACACGAGCGCGATCAGCGGTTTTGTCATAAACTTGAGCGCCGCCCCGATCACTTTATAACTAAATAATTTTTCAAATACCCAATACGGCAATCCGTAAATGACGAGCGCCGGAGCTAACACGTAGACGAGCACCATCTGCAACATATGCACCGAGAAGATGATGTGCGCGAGCACGTCGACTGGACTACCAAATCCGATGTAATAGAGCACGATCGCAAACAACATGCTGAACTTTTGTAGCAACGTGGTCGACTCGTACCCTCGTTTCGCCATTCTCTCTGTGACGAACGCATAGAGGACGTACAACCCTACCATCAACAATCCGAACAACGGACTCCAAAGCGTTGTCCATTCGAACTGTTTGAGTAGCTCTGATGTATTCCAGAGCATCCCTTCACCCCTTTTCTTTCTCTCCCAAACCGATGAAACCGTTCACTTCAAGATTACTATTCCTTTATTTTTGAAGTAAAGCAAAAAGGACTGAATCATCTATGTTTCCACAGATGTTCAATCCTTTGTCACATTTTTACCAAATGAGCAAACGGAGTGCCGCGACAGTGATGATGGCGACGAAAATACCAAGCCACATCATTCCGACAATCCACGTGTTGCCACGGTTGTTCATATGCATGAAGATATACAGCTGCAAGAACACTTGGATGATGGCGAGGATAATCAAGAAGCCACCCGCCGCCCATACCGGCATGAGCTCCGCGTAGACCGCGCCGAACGCGACAAACGTGAGCAAAATCATCATCGCGAAACTGATCAACTGAAGTTGATACTCGCGTCTCGACTCTGCCTTCACTTCAAGCTCTAACTGTTTGTGTGTTTCGTTCATTGGATTTTTTTCCATGTCAGCTCACCATCCCTAAGAGATAGACGATCGAGAAAATGAAGACCCAAACAACGTCGATGAAGTGCCAATATAAACTCGACACGTAGAACTTCGGTGCGTTGTAGACATCGATCGGACGGTTCCAGTTGCGGATCAACAGCGTCGTGATCCAAAGGAGACCGAACGTGACGTGAGCACCGTGGAATCCGACGAGCGTATAGAAGGCAGATCCGAACGCACTCGACGTGAACGTGTGACCGATATGGTAGTAGTGGATGAACTCGTAAATCTCAGCTCCTAAGAACCCTGCTCCGAGAAGAAGCGTCACGATCAACCAAAACTTCATGCGACCTGGATTGTTCGCTTTCATGTTCATCATCGCGAGCACGCTCGTGAGCGAGCTCGTGAGGAGGAGCATCGTCATCATGAAGACGAGCCCCATCTCAAAGATGTTGTACGAGCGAAGTTCCTCTGGCGCGCCAGAATTTAGAAGCCCGACGTACGTTCCAAACAACGAGGCGAAGAGAACGGTCTCTCCTCCAAGGAAGAACCAGAAGGCCACATATTTATTTTTCCCTTCCAGCGTGGCTTTCTCTGGATTGGCCGGAATACCGGTCACTGGGTGTTTTTCGACTGCATGTGCCATTTATTGTTCTCCTTTCTCACGAATCGCTTTCAAATCCGCTTCGATTTGTGATTTTGGAATGTAGAATCCGTGGTCGTCGATCCATGAACGGAGGAACATCGACACGAACGTGATGAGTAAACCGATGACGATAAGTGACCAACCGACAACCGGGTTGTCCATTTGGAAAATCGCGCCAAGTCCAGCGATGAATAACCCGAGTGACATGAAGAACGGGATCAATGAGTTATTCGGCATGTGGATGTCTGACACTGGTTCAGCGACAGAAACCCGTTTGTTACCCGCCATCTTCTCGAGCCAGAACGTGTCCAACCCTTTGACGAGCGGTGTTTGTGCGAAGTTGTACTCTGGAGTCGGCACAGGAAGTGTCCACTCGAGCGTACGTCCGTCTTCCCAATGGTCCGGTTTGACGACGTCTTTCGACAAGAACGCCTTGACGACGGCGATGAGCAAGATGATCGTCGACACACCCATGAAGAAGGCACCGATCGTCGACAGCAAGTTCATCGTCTCAAACCCTTGATTCGGCAAGTATGTGAAGACGCGGCGTGGCATCCCGAACAATCCGAGGAAATGTTGCGGGAAGAACGTCAAGTGGAACCCGATGAAGAACAACCAGAACTGCCAGTAGCCAAGCTTCTCAGAGAGCGCTTTGCCGAACATGAGCGGGAACCAGTAGAACAGTCCTGCGAAAAGACCGAAGACGACCCCACCGACGATAACGTAGTGGAAGTGGGCGACAACGAAGTAACTATCGTGGTACTGATAGTCAGCCGGTGCGACCGAGAGCATAACCCCTGTCATCCCTCCGACGAGGAACGATGGGATGAACGCCACCGAGTAAAGCATCGCAACGTTGAACTTGATCTGCCCACCCCAAAGTGTGAACAGCCAGTTGAAGATTTTGACCCCTGTCGGAACGGCGATGGCCATCGTCGCGACGGCGAAGATCGAGTTCGCGACCGGTCCGAGACCGACGGTGAACATGTGGTGAACCCAAACCATGAAGCCAAGGAACCCGATGAGCATCGTAGCGAATACCATCGTCGTGTAACCGAACAAGCGTTTACGGGCAAACGTCGGAATGATTTCCGAGAAAATACCGAACGCCGGTAAGATCAAGATGTAAACTTCCGGGTGACCGAAGATCCAGAAGAGGTGTTCCCAAATGACGACGTTACCGCCCATTGCCGGATTGAAGTAAACGGCACCGAACAGACGCTCGAACATCAACATGAACAAGCCGACTGTAAGCGGTGGGAATGCGAAGACGATCAACGCCGAAGCGACGAACGTCGTCCACGTGAAGAGCGGCATCCGCATGAGTTTCATGCCTGGTGCCCGCATGTTCAAAATCGTGACGAGGAAGTTAATCCCGGCCATGAGTGAACCGAACCCTGAGATTTGAAGACCGAGGGCGTAGAAGTCGACCCCTGTCGCTTCCGGTTGCGTCGAGAGCGGCGCGTAAGCCGTCCAACCCGCGTTCGGTGCAGCGCCGAAGAACCAGCTAAGGTTCAACATGAGGCCACCGAAGAAGAACAACCAAAAACCGAGCGAGTTAATGAACGGGAACGCGACGTCGCGCGCCCCGATTTGAAGCGGCACGACGGCGTTCATAAAACCGAATAGCATCGGCATCGCCGCAAGGAAGATCATCGTCGTCCCGTGCATCGTGATCAACTGGTTGAACACTTCGCCACTGACGAAATCGTTCATCGGACGGACGAGTTGCCAACGAATAAGTAACGCTTCAATTCCACCGAGAAGGAGGAAGAAGATTCCTGAGAACAAATACAAAATACCGATTTTTTTGTGGTCAACCGTCGTAACCCAATCCATGATGCCATTGTATTTACGCGGTTGCTGCATAGCAGTGGTCTGTGCCACGTGAAATCCCCCTTTTCCCGTTAGTCAATCTTCTGATCGTACAAGAAGTCAACGAGTGCATCTAACTCTTCATCACTGATTTGGCCTTCGCTGAAGCCAGGCATGAGCGCGCCTTGTTTTAATTCTTGTGGATCACGAATCCATTCTTTCAACTTTTCTTCGTTGTTTTCGAGGTAACCCGCCAACCACTCGCGGTCACCGAAGTTCGTCAAGCTCGGCGCGACTTTACCGCCACCGTGGCAGCTCAAGCAACTTTCGACGTACACTTGCTCACCTGTCGTCAAGTTTTGATTGTCGGCGACAAGTTTTTCTGTGTTTTCGTCTTGCTTCGCTTTCATGTCTTCGAGCCACTGATCGTAATCAGCTTGCTCGAGGGCGATGACTTTGAAGTCCATGAGCGCGTGCGATGGTCCACAAAGCTCGGCACACTTACCGTAGAACGTACCAGCTTCGTTTGCATGCAACCACATCTCGTTATCTAACCCTGGGTTCGTATCCGTCTTACCAGACAAAGCCGGTACCCAGAACGAGTGAATGACGTCTTTTGATGTCAAGTTGATACCGACCCGTTTACCGACCGGGATGACAAGTTCTTGTCCTGTGACAACACCAGCGTTCGGATATTCGAACTCCCACCAGTACAGGTTGGCTGTAACGTTAATTTCTTCTTCTTTTTTCGCTTCTTTCGCTTTCGCGAGTTCGACAGTCGTTGTGATTGTCGGAACAGCGAGAATGATGAGCAAGATGATTGGAACGACTGTCCAAATCATTTCGAGCGTGCTGCTACCTTCCACTTGCTTCGGAATCGATTCATCTTTCCGACGGAATTTCATGAGCACGTACACGTAAATGACCGTTACGATGACAAGTACAAAGAGCATGATTGCCAAACTGATGAGAATGATCCGGAGCTGAATTTCAGCGCCTTCTCCCATCGGCTTCAATGCAGACAATCCCTCTACGCCGCACCCTGACAACAGCAGCGCGAACATCATCATCGGGACGATGCCAAACAGAAGCTTCTTAAATGATTTCACAACAATCCCCACTTTCTCCCAAAATGATGTGCAATGGTTTCTATATAGTGAGTGCGATTACCAAAGTGCCGTCAATACCAGCGCGACAATCCACACGACTAAATAAATTAATGAATAAAAGAACATTTTGTTAGCCCACTTGATCTCATCTTCGGCTTTAAACCCTTTCAAACCGAGATATAACCAGTAGCCCCCAAGACCGGCCGCAATGATCACGTAGACCGTACCGTAATGCATAAACAAGAGCGATGCTGGAATGAGCGTCGCAATCCACCAAATGATTTGCCGCTTGGTGATCGCGAAGCCGTTTACAACGGGCAGCATCGGAATGCCTGCCGCCCGGTATTCCTCGACGCGTCGCATCGCGAGCGCGAGGAAGTGTGGCGGTTGCCACAAGAACATGACGAGGAACATGAGCCAGGCGTCGATATGAAGCGCCGGGTCAATCGCGGCCCATCCGATCAGCGGTGGAACCGCTCCGGAGATACTGCCGACGACCGTGTTCAACGTATGTGTCCGTTTTAGCCACATCGTATAAATAACGACATAAAAAAATGCCCCGATTAAACCGAAGACTGCTGCTACGTACGACACGATCAATAAAAGTAATGTCCCGACCGCAAGTTGCGTAAGTCCGAGAAGTAAAATGCGCTCCCCTGAAATTTTACCGGTGACACTCGGTCGATTGTCTGTACGTCCCATCAAGTAGTCGATATCACGGTCCACGAAGTTGTTTAGGTAACAACTCCCGGAAATGACGAGTGCGCTTCCTAACATCGTTAATAAGAGCTGTGGCCAAACTTCAAACAAATAAAGCACTGGCGTGTCACTCTGGTATGTTGTTGCCACAAAGAAACCGGCGAACACTAACAAAAGGTTAGCGCGTACGATTCCCATTTTTGCCAAAGCAACATAGTCACGGAACGAGGCGGCGGATTCTGTATAGTCTACTTCTGCCACTGTTCCCGGGTTGACTTTTGTCATGCTGACCCCCCCACATAATCACGAAATACTCGTATTCTTTTCACAGAAAAAACACAATATGAACAAAGTACACCTAACTCATTACAAAGATACCATATTTCCAAAAAGAATACGTCGTTTATGCTTGTAAAATAGCGAGTTTTTTATGGCGGACGTGTGATAATTGTCACAGTAAAATTCCTGTACCGATACTAGGATAACGATTTTGATAGCGATTGCAAGCTTTTCCATTTCGTTTTTCCGGACTAAAGCCGTATAATAAGTATGGCGAAAAAAATAAAAACATACAAGGCACAATTCTAGTGATTTTTCTCAAAAAGCAGGTGGAAACGAATGCATAAAAAACTCGCACTATTCTCAAGCCTTGTCACCCTCGGTATGATGCTCGTCTTGATCATGGGCGGTACTGTTACGAAAACCGACTCAGGTGACGGCTGCGGGGCAGACTGGCCGCTCTGTCACGGGAAACTGATCCCGACGAACCCGAGCGTCGAGACGATGATCGAATACAGTCACCGTGTCGTTTCAGGGATTGAGGGACTCCTCATCATCGCCTTGACGATTTGGACGTTCACGGTCGTCAAAAATCGATTCGATGTCAAAGTGTTCGCGTTCCTCGCGTTTATTTTCATGTTGATCCAATCGATCATCGGCGCCGGAGCCGTCATCTGGCAACAGTCGGACGCGATTCTTGCGCTCCATTTCGGGATCTCGCTCGTCTCGTTCGCCTCGCTGCTCATCTTGACGATTCTTTTATTCGAAGGTGAACGGGTACACAAAGCCGTGTCCGAAAAATTAAAGATTCACTTGTACGGGTTGACGATTTACACGATGGTCGTCGTCTACACAGGAGCTTACGTCAGACACCTCGGTGCGACATACGCTTGTGTCGGTTGGCCGATCTGTGAGCAAAACGTGTGGACGTTCGAATCATACGTTCAAATGGGCCATCGCATCATGGCGGCACTTCTCGTCTTCTACACGCTCTACGTCCTCTATTTGGCCCGACGCGAAACGAACCGTCTCGTCGAACGGGGCATGTGGGCCTCACTATTCTTCATCATGCTTCAAGTCGGCACGGGTGCATGGATCGTCCTTGGCGGCCACGCCACATACGTACCGCTCTTGCACGCTTTCTTGATCACGTGCTACTTCGGAATCATCTCGTACTTGGCGTACCATGCGTATCGAAGCACCAATCGAGCGGTAGACGCAGCTCGAAAAGAAACGGTCTGACGAATCAAACCAAATCACGAATCACAAAAAGGAGCGGGCGACCGCTCCTTTTTGTATGCCTATCTGTCACTGCGCGTCCTTGAACCGCTCGAGCGCCCGTGCACGCGCCGCCTTATGATCGACGATCGGTTCGATATAACCGTCCCGATCTGACGGGTCCGGAAAGTGGATCGCTTTCCTGTCAACGTCAGCCAACTCGGTTACATATTTGCGGATAAACGTCCCGTCCGCGTCGAACTTCTCCGACTGGATCGTCGGATTAAAGATCCGGAAATACGGCACGGCGTCCGTTCCGACCGAAGCTGCCCATTGCCATCCGCCGATGTTCGAGGCCGCCTCGTAGTCGATCAACTTCCGTTCGAAGTAGCGCTCGCCTTTGCGCCAGTCGATCAACAGATGTTTCGTCAAAAACGAAGCGACGATCATCCGGAGCCGGTTGTGCATCCAGCCGGTCTCGTTCAATTGACGCATCGCCGCGTCGACGATCGGATACCCGGTCTCGCCACGGCACCATTTCTCAAACTGGTCGTCATTGTCTTCCCAGTCAAGGTGTTTATATTTGTCGTTGAACGGCCGGTCTTTCAGTCCCGGGAACTGGACCATGATCATATAGTAGAACTCGCGCCACAATAGCTCATCGTAATACGTGTCACGTCCTGTTGACTGCCGCGCCTCGAGGACGGCTGCTGCGACCGTACGAATCGACAACACACCGGTCCGTAAATACGGTGACAGCCGGCTCGTCCCGGCGATCGCCGGGATGTCACGGTCTTCGGCGTAACTCGTCACCCGGTGTTCCACAAAATCGCGTAACCGTTTCATGGCCACTTCCTCTCCGAGCGCTTTCCACGAACGTTCACACCGGTCAAACTGCTGTTTCAATTCATCAGGTAGTTCATGTTTCTTCGTCGCGAGTTGTTTCAATCGAGCGACGTCGACGTCGTACGGTTGCGGCGGCGTCTCGGCGTACACCGCTTTTTTGAATGGCGTGTACACTTTATACGGAGTACCGTCTTTTTTCGTGAACGCGTTCGGGGCGAATAAATGACGGTCGAGCAAACGGATGACTAACACGTCTCCCCCCAGCGCTTCGATGACCGCATCGTCACGTTGTTTGAACGGCTCGACATACTCAGCGTTAAAATAAAGCGCGTCGAGTCGTCCGAGCTGCTCGACAAACGCTTCCGTTGAGTCGGCAACAATGGTGCGCAGCCCTATCTCTTGATCGGTGAGCTCCTGCATGAACTGCTTCATCGTCGCGAAAAAATAATCGTGTCTCGTCTCGAACGGCTCGCAGTATTTCGGATTGAGCCAAAAGACGAACTCGATGTCATCGTCGTCGGCGGCGTCTTTCAAGACCCGGTGTAACATATGGTTGTCACTTAATCGAAAATCTGACCGGAACCAACATACTCGTCTCATCTTCCCCACTCCCTATCTAAAAAAGAAGCATAGCGTGGCTATGCTTCTTTTGATTATACAAATTCAATCAGTAAGTCGTCACTTTGGATTGTGTCGCCTTCTTTAATATGGATCGCTTTAATCTCACCGTCTTGCGCGGCTTGGATCGTCGTCTCCATCTTCATCGCCTCAGTGACGAGAAGTTGTTCCCCACGATGGACCCGGCTTCCTGGTTCGACGAGTACTTTCAAGACCGAACCTGGCATCGAGGCACCGACTTGTTTCGAATTCGAGCGTTCCACTTTCGGTCGGCTCGTCGTCGCCGACTTCACGTTGACGTCTTTAATCTCGATTTCACGCGGTACGCCGTTCATCTCATACGAGACGAGGCGGATCCCGTCTTCGTTCGCAGCGCTCACTTGAACGAGCTTGATGATGAGCGTCTTCCCTGTCTCGATTTCGACTTGGATCGTCTCGCCGACGTTCAATCCATAGAAGAACGTCAACGTGTCAAGCACCGAGACGTCACCGTACGTGTTCGTATGGGTCACGTAGTCCTCGAACACTTTCGGATAAAGCGCGTTCGCGAGCAGTTCAAAGTCCGTCACCGGACGTTCGAGCTTCTCAAACAACTTCGTTTGAGCCGCTTCAAAGTCGTACGGCTTGATCAGTTTACCTGGACGGACCTCGAGCGGCGTCTCACCTTTGAGAATCGCTTGTTGGACGTCTTTCGGGAACCCTCCTGGAGGCGACCCGAGCTCACCGCGCATCATCTCGACGACCGAGTCTGGGAAATCAAGTTGATTTCCTCGTTCGATAACGTCCTGTTCGCTCAAGTTATGTTGAACCATGAAGAGTGCCATGTCCCCTACGACTTTAGACGACGGGGTCACTTTGACGATATCGCCGAACAACATGTTGACGCGGGCGTACATCGACTTCACTTCACTCCAGCGGTCACCAAGACCGACCGCTTTCGCTTGTTGCTGCAAGTTCGAATACTGTCCGCCCGGCATCTCATGCTCATACACCGATGGATTCGATGCACGCATGTCACTTTCGAACGGTTCATAGTTATGACGCACGTCTTGCCAGTAGTCACTGATGACTTCGTAGTGCTTCGCATCGATCTTCGGCTGGCGTTCGTGATGGTCGAGTGCGTAAATCAAACTTCCACCTGAAGGCTGCGACGTCATACCCGACATCGAGCTCGCTGCGACGTCGACGATATCGACGCCCGCATCAGTCGCCCGTGCGTAAGTGAAGATCCCATTCCCCGAAGCGTCGTGCGTGTGCAAATGAATCGGCAAGTCGACGGCGTCTTTCAGTGCCGACACGAGCGCATACGCCGATTCAGGTTTTAAGAGGCCAGCCATATCTTTGATTGCAAGAATATGAGCTCCGCTCGCTTCGAGCTGCTTGGCGAGATCGACGTAGTACGGCAAGTGATACTTCGGACGGTTTCCGTCATACAAGTCACCGGTGTAACAGATTGCCGCTTCTGCGACTTTCCCTGTCGGCAGCGTCGCGTCGATCGCGAGTTTAATCGATTCGATGTTGTTCAAGCTGTCGAAGATACGGAAGATGTCGACACCGGCATAAGCCGCCTCGTGGACGAACTTCTCGATGACGTTGTCGGCATAGTTTTTATACCCGACGGCGTTGGCACCGCGAAGGAGCATTTGAATCAAGACGTTCGGCATTTTCTCACGAAGGCGCATGAGACGTACCCACGGGTCTTCCGAGAGGAAACGGTAGGCGACGTCAAACGTTGCCCCGCCCCACGCCTCGACCGAGAACAGTTCTGGCATGAGTTTACTCGTCGGCTCGGCGATATTCAAGATGTCTTGCGTCCGCATCCGTGTCGCGAGGAGCGACTGGTGGGCGTCTCGCATCGTCGTATCCGTCAAGAGTAGCTCTGGTTGACGTTTGATCCAGTCAGCCAAACCGTCTGGACCGAGTTCTGTCAGGATTTGTTTCGTCCCCGGCTTCGCTTCGGCCGGAAGGTTTTGCGGAATCCGGACCGAGCGGCTGATCGGCTTATCTTTCAAGCCGACACCCGGGAATCCGTTGACGGTGACGTCCCCGATAGAGTTGAGGAGTTTCGTCCCCCGGTCTTTCCGTTTCGGGAAGACGAACAGTTCGGGTGTATCATCGATGAACGACGTACTATAGTCCCCGCTAATAAAGTTTTGGTGCTTCATGACGTTGATCAAAAACGGAATGTTCGTCTTGATGCCGCGAATCCGGAACTCGTTCAAGTTACGGACCATCTTCGCTGCCGCTTGTTCGAACGTCATCCCATGCGTCGACAGCTTGACGAGGAGCGAGTCGTAGTACGGCGAGATTTCAGACCCGACGTAGGCGTTCCCGCCGTCGAGACGAACCCCAAAACCGCCTGGCGAACGATAGGCCATGATTTTCCCTGTGTCCGGCATGAAGTTGTTAGCCGGGTCTTCCGACGTGACACGGGATTGGATCGCATAGCCGAGCAGTTTGATATCTTCTTGCTTCGGCATGTGAATCACGTCACCGTGAAGCGACTCGCCTTGGGCGATCATGAGCTGTGTTTGGACGATATCGAACCCGGTAACCATCTCAGTGATCGTATGTTCGACTTGGATCCGTGGGTTGACCTCGATGAAGTAGAACGACTCATCCTCAGTGACGAGGAACTCGACCGTCCCTGCGTTCACATAGCCGACGTGACGCATCACTTGAACCGCCGCGTCACAGATTGCTTGACGAGACGCCTCCGACAACGTCACACACGGTGCGACTTCGACGACTTTCTGGTGACGACGTTGAACCGAGCAGTCACGCTCAAACAAATGGATGATGTTCCCGTGATCATCCCCGAGAATTTGCACCTCGATATGCTTCGGACGTTCAACTAATTTTTCTATGTACACTTCGTCCGAGCCGAACGCTTGCTTCGCCTCTGACTTGGCACGTTCAATCAAATCTTTCATCTCGGCCTCGGTCCGGATGACGCGCATACCGCGTCCGCCGCCGCCCATTGAGGCTTTGACCATGAGCGGGAAACCATGCACGTTCGCAAAGTCGAGCGCGTCTTCGTACGAAGTCAATGGACCGTTCGAGCCTGGAATGACCGGTAGCCCGGCTGCGATCGCGTTTTGACGAGCCCGAACTTTATCTCCGAACGCGTGCAGGTGCGATTCGTCCGGTCCGACGAAGATGATGCCTTCTTCGCGGCAACGACGAGCTAGTTCAATGTTTTCCGATAAGAAACCGTAACCCGGGTGAATCGCGTCACTCCCCGATTGCTTCGCGATTCGAATGACGTCTTCGATGTCGAGATAGGCGTCGATCGGTTTCTTGTTGAGACCGATCAAATACGCTTCATCGGCTTTAAAACGATGTAACGACCCACTATCCTCTTGCGAATAGATGGCGACAGTACGCATTCCTAATTCTGAGGCTGCCCTAAATACACGAATGGCAATCTCTCCACGGTTGGCTACAAGCAATTTGCTAATTGATTTCAACCTAAATCCCCCCATTTTGGAAATCGTTTACATATACATCTTTACCTTACTACATGTAGTGATGCATTTTGAACGTTTTCTTCTGATTTTTCGCGAATTCCCGCGCGGCGTGTCGCCTCTCGGTGACGGTTACGCATCGAGATACTGCTGAGCACACCGAGAATTCCCATCGTCATGATCAGCGACGTGCCGCCGTAACTGACGAGTGGAAGCGTCACACCCGTACCCGGGAACCAGCCCGACATCGCCCCGATATTGATTCCGGTTTGGACCATGATTTGCGCGGCAATCCCGAACGAGACGAACATCGCAAAATGGCTGTCGGTATGGTTGGCGATATTTACTGCCCGGAACGCGATGAAAAAGAGCAACACCAAGACGACGAGGACGCCGATAAAGCCAAGTTCTTCGGCGATGATCGACATGATATAGTCCGTCTCCGGCTCCGGCAAATAGCCATACTTTTGATAACTATTCCCAAGTCCGACGCCGGTCAATCCCCCATGCACGATCGAGATGATCGACATGAGAAGTTGATGCCCGTAGCCTTCTGGGTCCATGAATGGATTGAAGACGACGTTAATCCGACTAACTTGGTTTTCTGTGAAAACAAACGTATACATAGCATAAACAAAACCAATTCCAGCAATAATCACCGGGATGATGATGCGAAGCGGGGCCCCGGCAGCTAACCACATCATGAACATAATTACCCCTAAGACGAACAATCCGCCATGGTCAGGCTGTCCATTTATGACGAAGGCATACGGGAAAAAGTAGAACAAACCCGGGATGATGAAGAAAGCCCCGATTTGGGCGCGTAGCTTTTTCCGTTCGATCGCCGCACGGCCGATTCGGCCCGGCCATCCTGTCAGTTCACGATTCCATAACTGATGGTAGTAGTTGGCGAGCAATAAAATTAACACAAACTTAGCGATCTCGATTGGTTGGATCGTGAAACCGCCGATGATGAGCCAAGCCCGGGCACCGTTCAGCGGAGGCATCGCCCAAGTGACAAACAGTAGAATGACCGAGAGCGCATACAGGCTTCGCAACACGTTCTTTTTGCGGAAGTTTTCATACCGGAACATCGTCGCGATCAAATAGACGACAATCCCGAACCCTGCATAGAACAGTTGACGATAAAACAAGCCGCTGTTCGCGTAATCCCCACGATTCCAAACACTGGCGCTGTAAATCATGATCGAGCTGATCCCAACGAGCAAGAGCACCGCAATGAACAGTGAGAAATCAAAGTACCGAAACCGAGTTTTCATGTTTTCACTTCCTTATGTACAGCAATCCGCAACCCGTTATAAAAAAATACTCAAACAGCGCCGCCTGCACAGTTTGAGTATAAGGTTCATAATTCTGAAGCTTCCGCGAGCGCGGATAACTTTTGTTCCAATGAATCGATCAGTTGCTTGCCTTCGACATCTGAAATAAGTCCAAGCCGGACCGCAAAATCGATTTGGCGCGACAGACCGAACATATGTGTATCAAGTACCTCTTCATAAAGCGGGCACTTCGGCATTTTCAAGTTTTCTAATTGTACCTCAATCAAGCAACGGATTTTTTCAGCATCTGCTTCAAGCAAGTGAAGCGCCTGTTCCCGTTGGACTGCAGCCAAATTTGTCGCCACTACGACCCCTCCTCCGTACAATGACAGACTGTTTGTCATAACTCAACTGTACATTATATTTCATCATAATTCAATGAACAGTCTAGATTCAAAGCGTGTTTCTCGCAGTTTTCCTTTTTGCACGGAAGAGCTGTATAATATACATTGTATCGCTAGTTAAGGGGGAGTATCAATGATTTTTCCGTTAGATGGAGCGGTCCGTCACGCGCTGACGATTGACCCGACCGTATGGATTTTTGACGAACGTAAACGCAAAGTCGACGAACTCGACCAAGCCGTCGAGAATGACTCAGACGCCTACTATGCCAAAATGGGGAAGGCATGGGACGACGGATTGACACTAGGGACGCGCGTCGACCACAATAAACCGATGTCGCGGGCCGACAAAGACGCTGCGCTTCGTGACTCGTTCGCGATGCCGTTCGCACCATTTCTCCAAAACGCCGAGCCGCTCAATACGGCGACGCACGTCAGCTTTTATGGGGAGACGGTATTGACGATCCCACTCGCCGAAGTCGGTTCGATTTATCTTCAGTTTTCACAAGATGGAAAAGTGTTGGCTGACGGACCGGTCTATGCACTCTACAACAACCAAATCATCCGTCAGGTCGACCATATCGTCGTCCGAACGGATGGCTGATGAGAAGGCACTCGCCGTCTCAGGCTGTTGACGAACGAGGTCGCTATAAGCGATCTCGTTCGTCTTTTTTTTGGACTTTTTACTTCACAAAGTGTAACATGTGTGATATCGAAATCTACTCTATGCAGAAAGGTCGTGACGCTTACGATACCTTTATGGAAAAAGAACTTGATCATCGTTTGGATCGGCAGCTTCTTGACGGCTGCCTCGATGAGCCTCGTCTTACCGTTCCTGCCCTTATTTATCGAAGAGCTCGGTGTGACCAACCCTGACCACGTCGTCACCTGGTCCGCCGTCGCTTTCGGCGCCACTTTCCTCGTGGCCGCCATTGTCTCCCCGCTTTGGGGCCGACTCGCTGACCAGAAAGGGCGCAAGCTCATGTTGATTCGGGCGAGCCTCGGAATGGCCGTCGTCATGTTCTTGATCGGCTTCGTGCAAGACGTTTATCAACTCGTCGGTTTACGACTCATCATGGGTGCCGTCTCCGGATTCATCTCGGCCGGCATCACTCTCGTCATCTCACAGACACCAAAAGAGAAAAGCGGCTGGGCGCTCGGCACGTTGTCGACCGGTGGTATCACCGGCGGACTCCTCGGTCCATTGATCGGTGGACTGCTCGCAGACTGGATTGGGCTTCGACCCGTCTTTCTCTTTACCGGTAGCGCACTCTTCGTCACGTTTTTAATCACACTCCTGTTCGTGAAAGAAGATTTCGTCCCGGTGGCGCGCGAGCGACTTGATTCGACAAAGTCGATCATCGCCTCGCTCCGTCATCCCCAACTCATCTTCAGCTTGTTTTTGACGACGTTTTTAATTCAGTTTTCAACGCAGTCAATCGGGCCACTGTTGACACTGTACGTCCGTGAACTGAACCCGTACACGACTTCCCTCGCGTTCATCGCGGGAATCGTCGCTTCAGCGCCGGGGGTGGCCGCCCTCCTGTCCGCACAACATCTCGGACGGCTGTCAGACCGCCACGGGCCGGAACGGATTTTGTTTTGGGCGCTCATCATTTATACCGCGTTCTTGATTCCTCAGGCGTTCGTGACGTCGACGACACAGCTCGTCATGTTGCGCTTCGGCCTTGGTTTCGCGACCGCGGCACTCATGCCGTCTGTGCAGTCACTGCTAAGGAAACATACACCGAGTCACGCGACCGGACGCATTTTTTCTTACAACCAGTCGGCCCAGTTCATGGGCAACCTGCTCGGACCGTTGTTCGGATCCCAAATCGTCGCCCACTTCGGATTCTCCGCTCTCTTCATCATAACCGGTTTGATCATGTTGACGAACGCGTTGCTTGAGAAGGCGAACGTCCAAGTTTTGCTCCACCCAAACACAAAATAGACGTCGAGCGCACGCTCCACGTCTCAGGCTGTTGACGAACCAGGTCGCTAATAGCGATCTGGTTCGTCTTTTTTATGTCTGAAGACCTCGAGGCGCTCTGCCCCACATAAACCGGGCTTTTTCTCTCGACTGTCGAGGCCTCAGAAAAAGACAAATGGCCGCCAGATGGCGACCGTTTGCGTTGCGGCTCCGGGATTGCCTGCAGAAAGCGTGGGCGCCGGAAGACGAGCAATATTATTCATGTTGGTCAACAAGCTGAGACGTCACGCTCACGCTCGACGTCTATTTCTATAGCAAGTCGGCCGCCAACCGGGCGAGCGACGAGCGTTCGCCTTTGATGAGTTGGACGTGACCGAATACGTTTTGCCCTTTGAACCGCTCGACGGCATACGAGAGCCCGTTCGAATATTCATCTAAATACGGATGATCGATCTGATACGGATCGCCGACGAGAACAATCTTCGAATTCTCCCCGACCCGGGTCAAAATCGTCTTGATCTCGTGCTTCGTCAAGTTCTGCGCTTCATCGATGATGATGAACTGGTCCGGCATACTTCGCCCCCGAATATATGTGAGCGCCTCGAGCTGAATCGATTTGATGCCGGCGAGGATATTTCCGAGCTCGTCTTTCGAGTTGGCATTAAACAAGAATTCAAGATTGTCATAGATCGGCTGCATCCATGGACGAAGCTTATCTTCCATCTCACCCGGCAAGTATCCGATGTCGTTGCCCATCGGCACGACCGGACGCGCCACGACGAGCTTGTTGAAGCGACGTTCGTCCTCGACGAGGGCAAGTCCCGCCGCGAGAGCGAGGAGCGTCTTCCCGGTCCCGGCCTTCCCGAGGAGCGTCACGAACGGAATATCGTCGCGAAGCAGTAAATCGAGCGCCATTCGTTGTTGGACGTTCCGCGGATGAATGCCCCAGACGTGCTCGGCGTCGAGCGATAACGGTCGAACGATCGGTTGTAACGGATCGACGACCGCGAGTGCGCTCGCTTTCGAAACGTTACTCTTTAAGATGACAAATGAGTTCGGGTACAGTTGGTTTTTTGAAAAAGCCGACGTCGGTAGCTGGCGAACTTGATAGAATTCATCAATTATCGCCTGATCGACCTCAATCTCGCGATAGCCGGCGTACAGATTCGTCGTGTCGACGATATGGTCTGTCAAATAATCTTCGGCTTCGATGCCGATCGCATCCGCTTTGACACGGACCAGTATATCTTTTGAGACGACCACGACTTTCCGGTTATGATCATGCTCATACTGTTTCATCAAACCAAGTGCGACCGTCAAAATCCGGTTGTCATTCGTCATGACGTCGAACGGGAAGTCGACTGTATGTTCATGACCGATCTCAACGAAGAGATGGCCGCCATTCTCGAGCGGCACCCCGTCATGAAGTTTGCCGGTCGATCGGAGCTGGTCAAGCACACGCGCCGTTTCTCGGGCGTTACGGCCAAGCTCGTCCATGTTTCGTTTTTTTCCATCGAGTTCTTCTAGGACGATGGCCGGGATGACGACGTCATGCTCATCGAATTGAAAGAGTGAGAGTGGGTCGTGTAGAAGTACGTTCGTATCGAGCACATACGTTTTTTTCATAAGCTTTGCCGCCCCTCGAAAATTGTTGGTGATCAAGAGTTCAAGCTTTCCTTCACTTCTCGGTCCAATTTTTCCGCTGCTTCGATATCGTACGTCTTGACGATGTCCGGTTGCCCGAACGTCGCCCCGTAAAAGGAGATGTTGCGGACTTCTTCGACCGAACCTTTAAAAAAGCGAAGGTGCAGTCCCGGTTTTACAGCCGGTTCAAATTCATGGACGTGCGAGAGCGTCACACTGTAAGCGAGACCGTCCTCTAAAAAGATGAGCCCCGCCGTCTTTTCGCTTGTCAACAGCGTGATGAGATGCGAGTTTTTTGTCAGGGCAAATCGGACTGTCTGTTGATCGGTCGCCTGCACCCAACTGATGGCGTGGGTGATCGGCCACCGCTTCGCTTCATCGAACGCGACGAGAAACGTCAACGGCATCTCGTTTAACGTTTCTTGTTGCGCCCGGGAAAGTTCGAACGTTGCTTTACTCGCCATGCACTCCCCTCCTTCTTAAACGGGTATACGAAATGGATTCGCCCTTAATGACTTCTTTCCCTGCTTTTCTATCTGGAAATCATGCTATAATCAACGAAGAGGAAGGTGAGACCATGCGCGTAAAGTGCTCTCTTTGTGATAAAGTCGATACGATTGATTCGTGGTCGTTCGAAGCGAAACGACTTCGCAATAAACCTGCTAAAACGTACATGTGCCAAGAGTGTCATGCACGCATTACGGAACGAACGGCTGAGCGTGCGGCAACAGGCCAATTCCACCTATATCCATCGTTTCGCCAAAAGCGAAGATGGTAACAAAAATGGACGCCCCTTTAACGGGACGTCCATTTTTTAGGTTGGTTCATTGACTTGGTCTTGACGGCGGTTCCACCAGAGCCGACCCCGATAAATGGCTAGGACGACCGCCATGACGAGCAATACTTCCGGGATTGGCCACGTGAAGAAGACGAGCGCCATAGTCCCCGCTCCGAGCGCGAGAATGATGTAGACGATGAGCGCCTTCCACCACGCGAGTTGTTTGGCAAAACCTAATTTAAAGACGAGCAACGTCAATAAGATGACCGTGATGATCAAGGCGTTAAAGCCGACCGAAAAGTCGTTCGCGTCACTGCCGACACCTAATAGCGAGGCGATCCACGGAACGTCGATTTGGGTAATGTCCATCGTTTGAGAAGCTTTCAAGGCAAATAATCCCCCTTTGTTTCCTACACGTCTATTCTACACGAATCAAAATAAAAGGGAACGCCTCGGCGCTCCCTTTTCTACTTATTCTTTACCAAGTTTACGACGCTTGTCAGCTTTTTCACGTTCGTTCTTGTTCAAGACCTTTTTACGGAGTCGAATCGAGAGCGGTGTGATTTCGCAGTACTCGTCATCGTTCAAGAACGTAAGCGACTCTTCAAGCGAGAAGACGCGCGGACGTTTCAAGACTTGTGTCGAGTCTTTCGATGATGCACGCATGTTCGTCAACTGTTTCCCTTTGACGGCGTTGATCGCGAGATCGACGTCACGGTTACATTCACCGATGATCATGCCTTCGTATACATCTGTACCTGGTTCGATGAAGATCGTCCCACGGTCTTCGAGTGCACCGATTGAGTAAGCCGTTGACTTACCAGCTTCGATACAAACCATGACACCGCTACGGCGACCGCCGATATCAGCAGGAATGAACGGACGATACTCTTCGAACGTATGGTTCAAGATTCCGTATCCGCGTGTCGCCGACAAGAACTCGTTACGATATCCGATGAGACCACGTGAAGGAACGATAAATTCCATACGAGTTTGACCGTTATCGTTCGTGTTCATGTTCGCGAGTTCACCTTTACGGAGACCGATCGATTCCATGACTGAACCTGTGTACTCTTCCGGTACGTCGATGATGACGCGCTCGAAAGGCTCAATTTTCGTACCGTCTTCAGCTGTACGGATGATAACTTGTGGTTTCGAAACTTGGATCTCGTACCCTTCGCGACGCATGTTCTCGATCAAGATACCGAGGTGAAGTTCACCGCGTCCTGATACGACCCATTGGTCAGGCGAGTCTGTGTTTTCGACACGGAGCGAAACGTCCGTCTCAAGTTGTTTCATCAAACGCTCTTCGATTTTACGTGCTGTCACGAAATCGCCTTCGCGTCCTGCAAATGGAGAGTTGTTCGTCATGAAACGCATTTGAAGCGTTGGCTCATCGATGCGAAGAAGCGTAAGCGGCTCTTCTTTACCGACCGGTGTGACCGTTTCACCGACGTTGATGTCTTCCATCCCCGCGATGGCGATCAAGTCACCAGCTTTAGCTTCTTCGATTTCAACACGTTTGAGTCCGAAGTAACCGAATAGCTTCGTGACGCGAAGTTGTTTGATCGATCCGTCCGTTTTGCAAAGTGAGACTTGGTCTCCGACTTTGATTTTCCCACGGAAGACGCGACCGACGCCGATACGACCGAGGTAGTTATCGTAGTCGAGCATCGTGACTTGGAACTGAAGCGGCTCATCCGAGTTGTCGATTGGTGCCGGTGTGTTCTCAAGAATCGTATCGAGTACGTGCGTGATTGTATCTTCTTGCTTCTCAGGATCAGGATCGAACGAACTTGAACCGCTGACTGCAGACGTATAGACGACAGGGAATTCAAGTTGATCTTCATCTGCTCCGAGATCGATCAATAAGTCTACGACTTCATCGACGACGTCGAGCGGACGGACCATCGCTTTGTCGATTTTGTTGACGACAACGATTGGGCGAAGTCCTTGGTCAAGTGCTTTCTTCAATACGAAGCGTGTTTGTGGCATACAGCCTTCACGTGCATCGACAACAAGAATAACGCCATCAACCATACGCATGATCCGCTCAACTTCACCACCGAAGTCGGCGTGTCCTGGCGTATCTACGATGTTGATGCGAGTATCTTTATAATCGATTGCCGTGTTTTTAGCGAGGATCGTAATCCCGCGCTCACGTTCGATATCGTTCGAGTCCATGGCGCGCTCTGCTACCATTTCGTTTGTCCGGAAAGTACCAGACTGTTTCAATAGTTCATCGACTAACGTTGTTTTACCATGGTCAACGTGGGCGATGATGGCTACGTTACGGAGGTTAGTTCTTAAATTCATGTAGTTATTCCTCTCTTATTTGAAAAGTTTCAACTTTGTATTCAACTTAAAGAGTATAGCACAGGTTCTACCACCTTTGTCACGTTATATAGTCTGTTACCGTTTCCAATTACGCTGATTTTGCTTACAATGAGATAGAGCCAAGAAAAAAAGGGGGAATTTCGATGCAACTCATGTTCGTCTTGATCGCAATCGCCGTCGTCGCCGGTTTTGTCGGTATCGGCATCGGTGTCGCCGAAGCGAGTACCGCCATCATCGTTGGCAGTCTCGCGTTGAGCGCGGTCGCTACATTCTTCGGTATCAACTTGCGCCGCCGTGTCCTAGCAGACCGACGTCCATAACGAACAGGCCCGAGGCGAGCGCCTTGGGCCTTGTTTTATAGTTCTCGCGTCAAGCAGATGCGGTCTCGCAACACGAGGCCGTCTTCTTCGATTGCCTCGTAGCCATGGTTCGGAAAATAATCGCGTTCGACCGAAGCAAAACGGAATCCGGCTTGTTGATAGAAGCGCAACTGGACGATGCTTGAGTTGCCCGTGCAGACGAGCAGTTCGCTCGCACTTCCGCTCGCTGCCCGACGGATGGCGTCTTGGAGCATCCGTTGCCCGATTGTCTGGTTTTGACGGTCCGGTTTGACAGCGATGTTGACGAGTTCGACCGATTCCGCACTGCGACGGACGAGCATATACGCCCCGACGAGTTCTCCGCCGAGTAAAGCCTCAAACGTCGATCCCGTCTCGTATTGCGCTTGCACCATCGCCTCGTTCGGATTCGCCAAGACGAGCAAATCACGCACACGGTCGTATGTTTTGTTCGGTTCGATCGCAAGGTCTGGCCTCACTTCAGGCGCCACGTTTTTCGCGATGACGTAATGCTTGATGACGTCCTTGACGAACGTCTCACTC
The DNA here is from genome assembly GCF_004337085.1 of Exiguobacterium sp. SH5S13. Classification (NCBI taxonomy): domain Bacteria; kingdom Bacillati; phylum Bacillota; class Bacilli; order Caryophanales; genus Exiguobacterium; species Exiguobacterium sp. SH5S13. The sequence continues at coordinate 224,667 of NZ_SJUS01000001.1, forward strand.
CCCGCGAGGACCGATGTCTTCCCTTTATAGCTGACGGGTTCACCGTATAAGGAGACGACGCGTCCCCCGACTTCTTCGACGAGAAGTTTTCCGGCCGCGTAATCCCAGGGCATATTGCGCATCGTGATATAGCCGTCGACCCGTCCGGCCGCAACCCAAGCCAGTTCGAGTGAGGCGGCCCCGTGCGCTCGTGTCCCGACAGAGTCGCGGACGATCGGTGCCAACACTTCCGGCGCAATCTGTTGGTTCGGGGTCACCCACGTCGCATTCATACTCAAAAATGCGTCACGGACGTGATGTTCATGAAGCTGCGGCAACTTCCGTCCGTTGAGCGTCGCCCCATAACCACGTCGTGCCACGAACAGCTCGTCAGCCATCACATCATAGACGAATCCATACTCGACGACCTCATCGACCATAATCGCGATCGAGATGGCGAACATCCGCTTTTGATGAATAAAATTGAGCGTCCCGTCAATCGGATCGACAAACCAAACCGTCCCTGTCAACTTGTCAGGCTGTGTCGAGATGCCTTCTTCTCCGACGATCTGATGCTCCGGATATGCCGCTCGGATGCGGTCGACGATCAGTTGTTCGACCGCTCGATCGATTTCAGTGACCAAGTCCCCTTTGCCCGTCTTCCGCTCGATCCGATAACTTTCATCGATTTGTTGGCGGATATATTCCCCTGCTTGTTTGATTAGATCAATCGCAAACCATTCCAACATATTTATCACCTCTCTATGTATTATAGCAAACAAAAACCAGTATTCGCGTGGAATACTGGTTGAATGAGCGGTTGTGGGTCAGGCTTCGAGACGCAAAAGTTCTTGGCGGTATTTCTCTAACCGATGCTTGCTAGCCTGGACAGTGGCATCGTCTTGTGACGCCATTGCATCGAAGAGTGTTGCCAATTCATAATCAATCTCTAGGCGCAGCACCGGAATCCGTTTTTCTGCGTCTTTTCTTTTGAATGCCTCAATCACTTGTTTCATGAGATGCCACACTCCTTTTGTTGGGCTACAAGTTACGGTTTAGTAAGTTGAATTGAGTATATCAGATGAGATTCAAAAAAGAAAGAGAATTGTCTGACTATTTTGAATTTTTTATCTTAGTGGATATATTCCCACTTCAACCGGTCCTAAACCTTAAATAACCGTTAGTGATATGTACCCTATTTCTTAAGGGATTAACTAAAAAAAGCAGGAACCGACAGATTCGTCGGTTCCTGCAATTCATTTGTTACAACCTGATAATCTTAGTATTTGATTTCAAGGCCGCTTGGACCGTACGATAGGTAGAGTATCCGGTCTGCTCATCGTGGACAGCGCTCAGTTGCTTCTCTTCTGATTTTGATGTCACGATTTGTTTGAACGACCGATACGTTGCTAAAAATTCTTCCCGATCGACGCCGCCTTCGTTGGCGAGTGCGACTTGATTATAGAACTCGACGACTTCGATCAGTTCTTCCGTCGTCCAGTCCGGATTGATTGGATAGTTGATTTGCATATTCTTCACCTCGACAACCATTGTATCAACAAAAAAAACTATTGCAAGTTGACTTGGAAATCTCTATAGTTTTTTTGTTGCATCGTTTTTCTGCATAGCAGACCAATCATTCACCGGGTAAAGAAACTTAGTATACGTAAACGACCGATCCCATACAAACGCTGATTTCAAGGAGGGCTTACTATTGAAAATTAAAGGGTCTACACAGCTCGACACGCCGCTATTTGAGACGTTGCTCAAACACGTCAATACAAATCCGATTGCGTTCCATATTCCCGGTCACAAAGGCGGAAAAGGAATGGATCCCGAATTTCGTGACTTCATCGGCGAAAATGCTTTAAAAATCGATTTGATCAACATCGCTCCACTTGATGACTTGCATCATCCGAAAGCGTCGATTGCTGAAGCCGAGCGTCTCGCTGCTGAAGCGTTCCGTGCTGACGAGACATTTTTCTCGGTCCAAGGCACATCGAGCGCCATCATGGCGATGATCATGGGCGTCGTCGGGCCGAACGAAAAAATTATCGTCCCGCGTAACGTGCATAAATCCGTCATGTCAGCGCTCGTCTTGACCGGAGCCCATCCTGTATTCATTCATCCTGAATACGATGAGACGTACGGGATCGCCCACGGCATCACGGCAAGCGCTGTCGAGCGCGCGCTCGAGCTGCATCCTGACACGAAAGCCGTCCTCGTCATCAACCCGACGTACTTCGGTGTCGCTGGTGACCTCGAACGCATCGTCGCCGTTGCTCACGCTCAGGACGTCCCTGTACTCGTTGACGAAGCGCACGGTGTCCACTTGCCATTCCACGACGAGCTCCCTCTGTCGGCGATGCAAGCGGGCGCAGACGTCGCTGCGACGAGCGTGCATAAGCTCGGTGGCTCGATGACAGGTAGCTCGATTTTGAACGTACGCCGCGGTCTCGTCTCGCCAGAGCGGATCCACGCGATGCTCTCGATGATTACGACGACGTCGACGTCCTACCTACTTCTCGCCTCGCTCGACGCAGCCCGGCGCCAATTGGCGACAAAAGGTGAGGCGATGAACGAACGCGCCCTCACGCTTGCCCGGTCGGCACGCGTCGCCATCAACAACATGCCGCATTTATCGGTCTACGGCCACTCTGAGCTCCATTCTGAGTCGACGTACGCCTTAGATGAGACGAAAGTACTCGTATCGGTTCGTGAGCTTGGAATTACCGGATTCGAAATCGAGAAATATTTGCGCGAACATCACCGCATCGAAGTCGAGATGTCCGATTTGTTGAACGTCCTCTTCATCGTGACGAGTGCCGACGATGAGTCGACGATTCAAGCACTTATCGATGCGATGCACGATGTCGTATCGGTGTATAAGCAGTCTGGGAACGATTCTTTATCGATCATGCTCCCGGAGATCCCACCACTCGCGCTCAGCCCACGAGACGCGTTCTACGAAGAGACGGAAACGATTCCGCTCGAGAACGCTGTCGGACGAATTTCGGCTGAGTTCATCATGGTGTATCCACCAGGGATTCCTATCATCATTCCTGGAGAATTGATCACGGCATCGACACTCGAGTACATCACGGCCAATATCGAAGCTGGTTTACCGGTTCAAGGACTTGAAGACGAGTCGCTTCAAATGATTAAAGTCATCCAACAAACGAAAGCAATCCGCTAAACGAAAGCGAGCCGGTCAAATTGACCGGCTCGCTTTGTGTCATCAGAAGAAAAGATGCTTATGATGATCGAATTGCTTCCCCTACTACCCATTATAAGAAAACGCTTACATTTTTTCAAGAGGTGATTCTGAAGTTTTTTCATCTTTCGTCCCTTCCTCGAGACAAAGACGCAAAAATTCAGCAACATGGTCGGTGTCATACAGATTGATTCCGAGCATCGGATAAAGCTGTCTCGGTTCTTCGAGCGCATGCATATCGAGAAGGGCTGACTGTCCGGTCTGCATGCAGACGACGAGTACTTTCCCCATGAACTGGTGCGTATAGACAAATCCGAAATCATAACGAGACGTCTCGGTTTCGATGCCGGTAAACCGAACGCGGCTCGTCTCGGAAACGGTATATAATAGCTCCTCATCAAACGCCATGATCATTCCCTCCTTTCTGACTTCATATGTTATTTTCCTTTATACTGAACTTGTGAAACCTAGGGAGGATGACTCATGAACATTCGAAAAGCAAGCGCGCGCGACGAAGCCGCACTATTGACGCTCATGCAAGCGCTCTGGCCCGACGCCCCGTTGATCGAGTTGACGGCCGAGCTTCGTCTCGGATTGCGTTCCGGCAAGATGCATTATTTTTTGGCGACCGACAACACGGCAGTCGGATTTTGCCAGCTCAGTTTCAGACATGACTATGTTCCCGGCGCCGTCTCTTCTCCGACTGCGTTCTTAGAAGGGATATACGTCGACGAATCCGTACGCGGGCAGGATGTGGCGACCCGGCTCGTCGAAGCTGCCGCATCATACGCTCGGTCGAAAGGCTGTGACGAACTCGCTTCAGATACGGAGCTTGACAATGAGGGGAGCCAACGTTTTCATGCTCGAATCGGTTTCGATGAAGTCGAACGGACCGTCCACTACATCAAAAAACTCTCCCGCGAGTAGGAGGGCACTGAAAAACTTCAAATAATTTTGAGCAGAGGAGCGTCATCCCGGATGGGATGGCGCTCCTCTGCTTTCATTGCCCTTCGAGCCGCCCTGTCCGGCACGCCGCTTTCCTGGGGGCGGTCAGCGAGCCGCATCGCGACGATGTCGCTGCTGGGTCTCGCCTTGCCCGCTGTTCCCCCGGGAGTCGGCGTGCCCTCGGGGCGACGCTGTACGTCCTTGCCGTTTCGGACTAAACTGGCTATAACTACACATCCTGGAGGCGATCCCGATGATGCCAGACCTGCCGAACATGCCGCCGAGCCCGTATGCGGCGCTTTACGATCTGTTGATCCCTGCCGATGACGAGCTACGGCCCATCCACGATCTCGTATCGTTCGATTTCGTCACCGACCTGCTCGCGGACACGTATTGTCACGACAACGGGCGGATGGCCGTCCATCCTGTCCGGATGTTCAAATATCTGTTCCTCAAGGCGCACTCGAACCTATCGGATGTCGATCTCGTCAGACGGGCGAGGACCGACCTCACCTATAAGTATTTCCTGGATCTCGCGCCGGAGGACGGCGTCATCAACCCGTCCTCGCTCACGAAATTCCGCCGCCAACGCATGGACGACGACAAACTGCTCGACAAACTGCTCGCACACACGGTCGAGGTCGCGAAAGAGATGGGGCTGCTGAAGGGACGGACGCTGATCGTCGATTCGACCCATTCCCGGGCCCGGTACGGGCAGAAGCCGATTGGGCAGGCGATCATCGCGGTAAACCTGAAGCGGATCATCACCCTCTCAAAAGAAAAAACAGGATAAGGGCAAGGAAAAAGAGCGATTGTCCCGACTTGAGTCGGTCCAATCGCCCTTTTTTCTGTTCACGCTCGGATAGAGCGGAGGTTTTTCAGTGCCCTCCGCGAGTAGCGAGAGAGTTTTTGTATTACTTAACGACGTGGATTGGCATACCCATTGCGATTTCTGCCGCTTCCATTGCCATCTCACCGAGTGATGGGTGAGCGTGGATTGTGAGCGCGATATCTTCAGCTGTCATGCCTGCTTCGATGGCGAGACCAAGCTCGGCAATCATATCAGAAGCGCCTGTACCCGCGATTTGAGCACCGATCAAAAGACCGTCCTCTTTACGCGTGATGAGCTTCATGAAGCCGTCTGGCTCGTCGAGGGCGAGGGCACGACCGTTCGCTGCGAATGGGAATTTCGATACTGTGAAATCGAGTCCTTCTTCTTTAGCGAGCGGTTCTGTGTAACCGACTGTCGCAAGTTCAGGGTCAGTGAAGACGACCGCTGGGATTGCTGAGTAGTCGAGGTAAGCCGGCTTACCTGCAGCTGCCTCCGCTGCAACTTTTGCTTCGTAAGAAGCTTTGTGTGCGAGCGGTGGTCCTGGTACGATGTCGCCGATTGCATAAATGTTTTCGTTCGACGTCTTGCACTGGTCGTCGATCTCGATGATGCCGCGGTCGCTGATTTTAACTTCAGCATTCTCGAGGCCGATGTCGCCAGTGTTCGGACGGCGTCCGACTGTGACGAGGACGTAGTCCGCTTCAACAGTCTGTTCTTCGCCGTTCACTTCAAACTTCACGATAACGCCGTCTTCCGTTTCCTCGACGCCTTTTGCAAGAGCGTTCGTGTGGATCGTGACGTTGCCTTTTTGTTTGAGTTTCTTTTTGACGATTTGCGTCATTTGTGGCTCGAAGCCAGACAAGATGTCGCTTGCGCCTTCAACGACTACGACTTCAGTATCGAAGTTCGCATACGCTGTTCCAAGTTCCATTCCGATGTAGCCGCCACCGATGACGACGAGCTTTTTCGGAACTTCTGTAAGAGCCAATGCGCCAGTTGAAGAAAGAACGCGTTTTGACCATTTGAACGATGGGATCTCGATTGGTGTCGAACCAGTCGCGATGATCGCTTTCTTGAACTTGTAAGGAGTTGAGCTATCTTCTGTGATGACACGAACTGTGTCTTCAGCTGCGAAGAACGCTTCACCTTGAACGATTTCGATCTTGTTGCCTTTCAAAAGACCTTTGACGCCGCCAGTCAATTTGTTGACAACCGACTGTTTCCAGTCTTGGACTTTCGTGAAGTCAACTGACACGTTGTCAGATGTGATTCCCATTGTCGAGTGACCTTTAGCGTGCTGGAAGTTATGTCCAGCCGTAATCAACGCTTTAGATGGGATACAACCGACGTTCAAGCAGACACCGCCAAAGTTGCCTCTTTCAACGATTGTAACTTTGAGTCCGAGTTGTGCGCCGCGGATTGCTGCGACGTATCCACCAGGACCGGCGCCGATGACAAGTAAATCAGTTTCTTGTGCGAATTCTCCTACTACCATGTTCTTATCCCTCCATCATTAGAAGTGCTGGATCTTGAAGCAAGCGTTTGACCATGTTGAGCGCGTTTTGAGCAGTCGCACCATCGATGAGACGGTGGTCAAAGCTGAATGAAAGTGCGAGCACTGGTGCTGCGACAATCTCTCCGTCTTTGACGACAGCTTTTTCAGCAATGCGGCCGATACCGAGAATAGCAACTTCCGGGTGGTTGATGACAGGTGTGAACCATTGTCCACCAGCTGAACCGATGTTCGTGATTGTGATCGATCCGCCTTTCATGTCGTCCCCAGCAAGTTTGCCTTCACGGGCTTTGCCAGCAAGCTCATTGATGTTGTTTGCAAGTGCGTAGACTGATTTACGGTCCGCATCTTTGACGACAGGAACGACGAGGCCGTTATCCGTGTCAGCTGCGATACCGATGTTGTAGTAGTTTTTGTAGACGATTTCTTCGTTTACATCGTCGATTGACGCGTTGATCGTTGGGTAAGCTTTCGCTGCCGCTGTCAATGCTTTGACGACGAATGGCAAGTACGTGAGTTTCACGCCTTGGTCAGCCGCGACTTGTTTGAACTCTTTACGGAGTGCGACAAGTTTCGTGACATCGACTTCGTCCATGAGTGTTACGTGCGGAGCCGTATGTTTCGAGTTGACCATCGCTTTCGAGATCGCTTTACGGATACCACGGATTTTCTCGCGCGTTTCGAGTTCAGGTGTAGCTGACTCGTAAGGCTTGATTTCCGTCTTCGCAGCCGCTGCCGGAGCTACAGATTCTGTTTTCTCTGTTGTAGCTTCCGCTGTCGGTGCTTCACCGTTTGCGAACGCGTCGATGTCTTCTTTAAGAATACGCCCGTTGTCGCCCGTTCCTTTGACTTCACGGATGTCGACGCCTTTTTCGCGAGCGTACTTGCGAATCGAAGGCATAGCGATGACACGCTCAGACTTGTGAAGTTGAACTTCACGTGGACCGTCTTCTTTCACGTCTTCTTTTACGTCTTCTTGAATCTCTTCTGTCTTCTCTTCAGCTTTTGGCTGTTCAGGAGCTGCTGCTTCTTCACCGGCTGGTGCGTCACCTTCAATATCGAACGTGATGAGCACGTCGCCGACGATGGCAACTGTTCCTTCAGAGACTTTAACTTCCTTGACTGTTCCGTCAACCGGAGCAGGAATCTCAACGACGGCTTTGTCGTTTTGAACTTCGAGGAGGATGTCATCCTCTTTCACTGTATCCCCTGCTTTGACGAACCACTTGACGATCTCACCTTCGTGAATTCCTTCACCGATGTCTGGTAATTTAAATTCAAATACTGCCACTGGTTTTTCCTCCCATCAAATAATCATGTAAATACGACAAGGGAGACAATTCTCCCTCATCGTTAAATGAACACGATCAGAAGTTGATAACTTCTTTAACTTTTGCAACGACATCTTTATGGTCAGGTAACCATGCATCTTCACCTTGTGCGAAAGCGAAGACCGTGTCTGGTGCAGTTACACGAAGCACTGGTGCTTCGAGGTGAAGAATCGCGCGTTCTTGAATTTCAGTTACGACGTTCGCCGCAATCCCTGCTTGACGCTGTGCCTCTTGAACGACGATCGCGCGGCCAGTCTTTTTAACTGACTCGACGATTGTGTCGATATCAAGCGGGCTGATTGTCATGAGGTCGATTACTTCGACGTTGATGTTTTCTTTTTCAAGCTCTTCAGCTGCTTTGAGTGAAGTATGAACCATCGCACCGTATGTGATGATCGAAACGTCAGTACCTTCGCGTTTCACGTCTGCTTTTCCAAGCTCGATCGTGTAGTCGCCTTCTGGTACTTCGCCACGGAACGAACGGTAAAGTTTCATGTGCTCGAGGAATACGACTGGGTCGTTGTCACGGATTGACGCGATCAAAAGACCTTTTGCATCGTATGGTGTTGACGGGATGACGACTTTAAGACCAGGTGTCTGAGCCATCAATCCTTCAAGGCTGTCCGCATGCAGTTCTGGTGTTTTAACGCCGCCACCGAACGGTGAACGGATTGTAACCGGCTGGCTGTAAGCGCCGCCTGAACGGTAACGCATACGTGCCATTTGGGCAGCAACTGAGTCAAACACTTCGAATACGAATCCGAAGAATTGAACTTCCATGATTGGACGGAAGCCTGTGAGTGCAAGACCGATCGCGAGACCGCCGATACCAGACTCAGCGAGCGGTGTATCGAAGACGCGGTCTTCGCCTAACTCGTCTTGGAGACCTTCCGTTGCACGGAAGACCCCACCGTTTTTACCAACGTCTTCTCCGAAAAGAAGTACTTTCTCGTCGCGCTTCATTTCAACGCGCATCGCATCAGTAATCGCTTGGATCATTGTCATTTGAGCCATAACTTACTTCGACTCCTTTGCTGTATATTCTTCAAGCTGCTCTTTCAAGTTTGAAGGGAGTGTTTCGAACATGTTGTTGATGAAGTCCGAAACTTTTTGTTTTGGTTCTTTGTCCGCGAGGCTGATCGCTTCTTTCACGTCTGCTTTCGCTTGTTCGATCACTTCGTTCTCCATGTCTTCGCTCCAAAGCTTTTTGCCTTCGAGGAAAAGACGGAAACGTACGAGTGGATCTTTTTCTTGGTACTCTGAATCGAGTTCTTTCGTACGGTAACGTGTTGGGTCATCCCCAGCGAGCGTATGTGGTCCGTAACGGTATGTGAGTGCTTCGATGAGCGTCGGTGTCCCATCAAGTGCGTCTTTACGCGCTTGTTGTGTTGCGGCGAAGACAGCAAGTACGTCCATACCGTCAACTTGGATTCCGTTGATGCCCGCTGCTACAGCTTTTTGCGCGATCGTTTTAGCTGCCGTCTGCTTCTCAACAGGTGTCGAGATTGCGAAGCGGTTGTTTTGAACGACGAAGATAGCTGGTGATTTGAATGCGCCTGCGAAGTTCATGCCTTCGTAGAAGTCACCTTGTGACGATCCACCGTCACCCGTGTAAGTAATGGCGACGTTCGTGTTGCCGTTGCGTTTGAGGCCCATAGCCACACCCGCTGCTTGAATGATTTGTGCGCCGATGATGATTTGCGGCATTAAGACGTTAACGTCTTCTGGGATGCGGTTTCCTGCCACGTGACCACGTGAGAACAAGAACGCTTGATAAAGCGGAAGTCCGTGGAATACGAGTTGTGGGATATCGCGGTAACCCGGAAGAATCCAGTCTTGCTTGTCGAGCGCGTATTGCGTCCCGATCATCGTTGCTTCTTGACCTGCCACTGGCGCATAGAAACCTAGGCGTCCTTGACGGTTAAGCGAGATGGCACGCTGATCCCAAATTCGAGTATAGACCATGCGGCGCATAAGCTCCTGAAGTTGCTCGTCCGTTACATCTGGCATTGCGTCTTGGTTGACGACCTCGCCCTTCTCGTCGAGAATACGGAACGTTTGGAAGTTTTCTTCCACGTTTTGAAGTACCTGAACGTTGTTCATTCGTTTCACCTCATCCTTTCAACTATGAGACAATTGTCTTTTTTTGTGATCAAACACTACCTCAAATCTTAAGTGTATCTGTCTAAAAAAGCAATCTGTATTAACGTGATTCAGGAAAGTATGACTTCTCCTGCCGTTTCCTAGTCAGTATAAAACGGGTTGTTACAATAACGCAAAAAATATGCTCACTCCATAAAAACGCTTACATGAACACATTTTTCGAATGTTTTACGCTCTGTATCATTTTCATTTCACCTTCTGTACCATCTGAGCGATTCGCTCATTAAATATGATATAATTGGACATATCGCAATTGGAAAGGAAGTTTACCCATGTTAACAATGAAAGACGTGATTCGTGAAGGAGATGAGCGGCTCCGTAACCGTTCAAGTGAAGTCTCGATTCCACCTACGGCAGAAGACCTCGCCCTGCTCGACGAGATGGAAACGTTCCTCGTCAACAGCCAAGACCCTGAGATCAGTGAAAAATATGAGCTTCGCGGCGGTGTCGGGATTGCCGCACCACAACTTGGTGTCAATCGCCGGTTCTTCACCGTCCTGCTAAAAGAGGAAGAAGAGACGTTCAAGCTGTCGATCTTCAATCCGAAAATCACGAGTCATTCGCTCGAACAGACGTATTTGAACGGCGGTGAAGGCTGCTTATCTGTCGACCGCATCGTCAAAGGCAACGTACCGCGTCACCGTCGCATCACCCTCGAAGGATTTGACCGTGACGGCAATCCGATCAAGTTACGTCTTCGCGGGATGCGAGCCATCGTCTGCCAACACGAACTCGACCACTTGGACGGAGTCCTGTTTTATGACCGCATTAATACGACCAATCCGCTAGAAACATACGGTGAACCGATCTGAGGTGACGAGCGTGAAAAAAAAGACACTGTTGTTCCTATTCCCATTCTTGTTTCTTTTAATCGGTGGATGCGTCCGGATCGAATATGACGCCACCGTCCACTATGATCAGTCTGTCACGCTCGAGACGACGTATGCATTCCGCGATCACCCGGTCATGAAGCTATTAAACTTACGGCTCGACTGGGAAACGTGGAAACAACAAGCGAACGATAACGGCTATGCGACTCGAGACTATTCGAGCGAAGACGATTACGAAGGTATGGTGTTAAAGAAGACGTTCAAAAACGCCGATGAACTGCGAAACATTAAACAGGAATGGAAGACCGGACCGGCCGGTGTCCTCGTTCCCCCCGACGTGAAATTTGACGTTCAAAAGGAAGACGGCATTTGGTTCGATTCATACGTATTGAAGACGAACTTGGATTTACGTCTCGATCGCGTTGACTTGCCTGGTGTCAACTTGAGCGGTTCCCCGAAAGAACTCGCCGAGCGTTACATCCGCCAAGCCGACATCCGTTTCAATTTGACGGTACCGACCGGTGTGTTCGTCGAGGACGGGACCGGTCTTGACCCTCGTTCAATGAAACAAGTCGAGTGGCAAGTGTACGGCGGACGCCAAAACAATATGATGCTTGTTGCGCACGTACCGAACGTCAAAGCGTGGACCATCACGATCGTCGTTGCCATCATTGCTAGTGTGACTGCTTTCTTCTTTTGGCGGAGATCTCGGAAAAATGTCGGAAACCCCGACCGGACATCGATTCGTTCGCGCGTGCTCGGTATGTTGATCATCCTGTTAGCGTTAGCCATCATTATCGTGACCGTACGTGAAGAGCTGACGAACGATCGAAAAGTCGAAGCCATCCGTCAAGCCGCCCAAACCGATGAATTCATCCCGACGTTCGCCGTCCACGGCCTGCTTGGGACCGACCGGACGTTCCTCCGCTTCTCCCAATACATGGAGCAGCGCGGACTCGCCAAAGACGGTGCGCTTTGTACGGTGACAGCGAAAGGAGCGGTCGACTGCGTCATCAATGATTACAGTTCGAACCGCCCGATCGTCCGGATTGAATATGAGGATGCTGAAGCGTCCTTGAACAACCAGACGAAATGGTTGAACCTCGCCATCGAAGAGTACAAATCGGAACGAAACCGTTCGTTCGACCGCATGTATGTGATCGGTCACAGTATGGGCGGTGTCGCCGCAGCCAACTACATTTTGAACCAAGACGAGTATATCGTCGATAAGCTCGTTACGTTCGATAGCCCGTTCGCCGGGACGCGCCTCGCCAACTTCGGTTTATCCGCCAGCAACTTCGGTGTGAACACGGGCAGTCCGGCCATCCGCGACTTGTCGCCGAGTTCTGATGGGCTCAAGTCGTTCCAGGCGAAGCTTGAGACGTGGCCCCGCTCCGTCCAAGTGTATTCGTTCTCAGGACGAGGCGGCGAGTTCAACTTGATCGAACCGTCGAGCTCGCTCTTGCTTGAGGAATACACGAACAATATCGGTACCGAGACCGTCCCATACGATCACTTCTCACTTCATCGGAAGACGGACGTGCTCCGTGAGACGGGCGAGTTCTTATACGAGTATTCAAATGAGTTCAATCCAGTCGAAACGCAATAAAACAAGCCCGTCCTCTGATGAGGACGGGCTTGGGCTGTTGACGAACCAATTCGCTTTTCGCGAATTGGTTCGTCTTTTTTATGTTCGATGACCTCGAGTCACTCTGCCCGACATAAAATTGAAAAACTGTTATGTATACGGTCTTTCTAGGCCAACAAATTGGCCAGTTCTTTCATAATTTATGCGGTGACCGCCGCCAGATGGCGACCGTGTGCGTTGCCCGTCCGATGGCGCCCCGTCCCCTGCAGGATAGCAATCCAACGGAGACCCAGCAGCGACGCGAGTCGCGATGCGGCTCCGGGATTGCCTGCGGAAAGCGTGGGCGCCGAAAGGACGAGCGATAGCAATCATGTTAGTCAACAAGTTGAAGCCCGCCCTCTGTTGAGGACGGGCTTGTTTAGGTCAGTAGGTCATCGTCCACGTCAACTTCTGTAACCAGTAGAGCAAGTACTTGCCAATCGGCAAGTCGGTCTGAATCTCATCATAAGCGACGGTGTACGTCCCGTCCTCGTTGTTCCAAAGCCGTTTGAAATAGCTATCGACTTCGCGCATGAACTCGGTCTCGGTCGCAGTCGTCACTTCGACGTCCGCCTCGAGGTTATAGTCGTTCATATTCCGGGTCGTATAGTTGCCAGACCCCATCACGACAACACGCTGCTCGCCTTCGACGTAGAGCATCTTCGGATGATATTGTTCTTTCCCGACTTCGTACCAGCGGACCTCGATCTGTTCCGGATTGACTTCGACGAGCTCAGCCGTGACCGGCAAGTTCGGGAGACCCGACTTATTACGCCCGAACGCGTTCGTGTTCGGGTCAAGGATGAGCTTGACGAACGCGCCGCGCTCGGCGGCGTCGTGGATCGACTGGATGATGTTCCGGTCGGCCAAATAGAACATGCCGATCCAAATCGTCTCGCCCGCTTTCGCCTCTTCCATCGCTTTCAGGACGGCTTCTTGAATTTTCGACTCGGTGACGTAACGAACCTGCATCGGTCCGTCCGAGTCCTCGTCACGTAAGGCGGCAAGTTTTTCTTCACTCGGGAAACGACTCGCATCCCCTTTCGAGAACCGGGCGATCGCCTCTTCCCCTTCAAGAATGTCAGCTAGGATCGGACCGTCGAGTCGGACACCGACATTTGAATGGTAACCGGACGCGTCATGCGGATTCGCCGAGAGGACGAACCCGTCGTTCTCCGTCACCATGACTTTGCGATGGTTCGCTTTCACGTTCAGTAACCGTAAATAAGAACGAATCGTGATGTCCGGTGCCGATTTCGCCATCGGGTTCGAAAGCCAACCGTTCTGGCTGTCCCCGAACCATTGGAAGCCGATGCGATACAACGTCGAGTACAAGATATTCGGGTCACGTAACGCGTCGAGGTTCGTGTAGACGACTTCAGCGCCCGCTTCCTTGAGCACGTCTAAATGGTCAGACGCGTGGCCGTTATACGTCGTGTTGATCTCGTCTGTGATCAACACGACGTTCAAGTCCGGATACAGCTCCATCTGTTCTAAGAGTGCTGACGACAGGCGGGCCGTGATGTCCGGGTACTGTCGATCTTCATTTGAATATGGATTGAATAAGAAAAAGTCCATGACGATATATTCGCTTGCTTCCCGAATCGATCGCTCGACATCTTGGAAGATTTCTTGCTCGGTCACTTCCGTATCTTCCCCTTGGTATGTCAAATCAGACAAAAAATCGATTTGGTCATCCGAGATGTTTACCGATTCGGATGCTCGAGACACCCCTTCTGGTAGCGGTTTTACTTGATGATAAATCATCGTGACTAAAAATAAGAGCGCAAATGCGGCAAGTCCCCATTTGAGCCATCCTGTCTTATGCTTCTGCCGTTCCATACGCACCGTCCCCTTTTTTATGCTCTAAAAAACGGGCTGTAGTCACCTACAGCCCGTTCGTTCATACTTCCATAATGATCGGAAGAACCATTGGGTGTCTTCGTGTTTTTTGAGCCAAGTATGGTGTGAGTGTATCCGAGACGAGTTGTTTCATCTCTGACCACTTCATCTGCTTATTCGACAATCCTTGTTCGACCGTCTTCTTGAGCAAGCGCTCACCGTCACGAATCAAGCTACCCGATTCGCGCATGTACACGAATCCGCGCGAGATGATGTCGGGTCCGGAGACGAGTTTTCGCGTCTTGCCGTCGATGCTGATGACGACGACGACAAGTCCATCTTCTGACAAGATGCGGCGGTCACGTAAGACGATATTGCCGATGTCACCGATGCCGTTTCCGTCAACATAGACGGCGTTCGCCGAAATTTTGCCTGTGATGGCAGCCGAATCGGCGTCGACGGCGAGCACTTCGCCGTTGTCCATTACGAACGTGTTCTCTTTCGGGATCCCGACCGACTGCGCGAGCTCGGCATGTTTCACTAACATGCGGTACTCTCCGTGAATCGGCATGAAGAATTTCGGGTTGAGCAACCGGATCATGAGCAGTTGCTCTTGTTGCGATCCGTGACCTGACGTATGGATGTTCGTGAGTTTACCGTAGACAACGTCAGCGCCCGCTTTGTATAGTTGGTTGATCGTTTTACCGACCGACACGGCGTTACCTGGAATCGGTGACGATGAGAAGATGACCGTGTCGCCAGGGATGATCGAAACTTGACGGTGTGTCCCGTTCGCAATCCGGCTGAGCGCAGCCATCGGTTCACCTTGTGATCCTGTACAGAGAATCGCCACTTCATGTGGTTGGAAGTTGCGCATCTGGTTCGTCTCGATAATCATTCCTTTTGGTACGTTGATGAAGCCGAGATCTTGTCCGATCGTCATGACTTTTTCCATCGAGCGACCGAAGATGAGCAAGTGGCGGCCCGTCTCAGCACAAGAGTCGATGACTTGTTGCAGACGATAGATGTTCGAGGCGAACGTCGCGAAGATGATGCGCCCTTCCGCTTTACGGAACGTCTCACTGATCGTCCCGCCGACGACTTTTTCACTCATCGTGAACCCTTCGATTTCTGCGTTCGTCGAGTCTGACAAGAGACAAAGGACGCCTTCTTTCCCGATCTCAGCCATTTTGGCGATATCAGCCGGCTCGCCGACCGGTGTGAAGTCGAACTTGAAGTCGCCGGTATGGACGATGTTGCCTTGTGGCGTCTTGACGACGACACCGAGCGAGTTCGGAATCGAGTGAGTCGTCCGGAAGAACGAGATACTCGTCTTTCTGAACTTAACGATCGTATCCTCATCGATTTCATGCAATTCGGCCTCGCGAAGCAAGCCATGCTCCTCAAGTTTCACTTTGATCAACCCAAGGGCGAGCTTTGTCGCATAGATCGGCAGTTTGACTTGTTTCAACAAGAACGGGATTCCACCGATATGGTCTTCGTGACCGTGGGTGATGAACACCCCTTTTACTTTTTCTTTGTTTTTGATCAAGTATGAGTAATCTGGAATGACGTAGTCGATCCCAAGCAAGTCATCCTCTGGGAACATAATCCCGGCGTCGATGACAATGATCTCATCTTGAAATTGAGCGACGTACGTATTCTTCCCGATTTCTCCGAGTCCGCCTAATGCGAACACAGCGGTTTGATGGTTCTTTACAAACTTCATTTAATCTCTCCTTACTTCTAGTTAGTTGATTTTCATCTATGTGATACATAAGTGATTCTCGTGATAAAGTTATGTCTCCGTAAGATTCTTTCTTCATTATAGCTCATATTGTGACAAAATTTCACTAATGACGTCAGATTGAGGGCTGTTTCTTGATTTCGTGGTATGCTTTTTTGTATAGACATACCCTAAACAAGACAGAGAAAGCATGGTGATTCGAATGGAAGATAAAAAAGTAGTCTTTTTTGACATTGACGGCACACTTCTCCACGAAGGGACGTATATTCCGCCTTCGACGATTGCGGCGATCGAACAACTTCGTGCGAACGGAGTCGAGACGTTCATCGCGACGGGACGAGGCCCGGCGATGCTCTCAGACATCCCGCAGCAACTTGGAATCGAGAGCATGGTGTGCTACAACGGCCAAATCGTCGTCCACCGCGGGGAAATCGTCTATCGGAACACGCTACCGACTCATGCGCTCAGCCGTTTGACGGACCATGCGGGTACGAACGACCACACACTCGTCTATCTCGGACAAGACCGTGGCGGCGCGACGAAACCGAACGACCACGTCGTCGAACAGTCGCTCGGTGAACTCGATATACCGATCCCGACGTACGCGCCAAACTTCCACATTGAACAGGACGTCTATCAGACGTTGCTCTACTGCACGCCTGAAGAAGAGCATCGTTATCTCGACGCTTACAGCGAATTCGATTTTATCCGCTGGCACCCGCATGCGATGGACGTCATCAATCGCGGGGCGAGCAAGGCGGACGGCATTCGCCACTTCATCGAGACGAACGGCTATCGCCTCGAGAACACATACGCCTTCGGTGACGCGTTGAACGACTTGGCGATGCTCCGATACGTCGGTACAGGCATCGCGATGGGCAACGGACGAGCCGAGGCAAAAGAAGCGGCCGACTTTGTGACGAAATCGATTCTTGAAGACGGTATCGAGTATGGACTAAGAAAAATGAAATTAATCTAAAAACAACGAGAGGCGCGCGCCTCTCGTTTTTATCTTGACCGAAGCGAGCGTTCGAGCCGGTCGAGGTCGGTATCTTTTCCGATGATGATCAAAATATCTTCCGGCAGGATCATCTCGTCGGCTTGAGGGGAAATCAAGACGTCGTCACCACGACGGATGGCGACGATGTTGACTCCGTATTTGGCACGAAGGTCCAAATCAATCAGTGATTTATTCGATAGTTTTTCAGAAGCCTTGATCTCGACAATCGAATGTTCATTTGAAAGTTCAAGGTAATCCAAAATACTTTGGCTCATCAATCCGTTGGCGATCCGGACGCCCATATCGCGTTCCGGGTGGACGATGTTATCCGCACCGATTCGACGTAGGACTTTTTCGTGGTAGTCGTTCGTCGCTTTCACCGTGATGATTTGGACACCGAGCTCTTTCAAAATCAACGTCGTCAAAATCGAGGCTTGAATGTTTTCTCCGATTGCCACGATCACATGTTCGAAGTTACGAATCCCAAGACTCTTTAAGACGTTCTCATCGGTCGTGTCGGCGATGACCGCGTGCGTGGCTAGACCCATGAACTCATTGACGCGTTCTTCATCCACGTCGATGGCGAGCACGTCATATCCGTTCGACGACAGCTCCCGCACGATCGACCCACCAAACCGACCTAAGCCGATGACTGCAAATTCACCTGTCATATTCAAAACATCCCTTTCCCTACAGCTGGTTCTGTTCCCGATTCTTCGTACAGTGTAACCGATTCGCCCTAAAAAAACTATACAAAAAAAGACCGGGAAATCCCGGTCTTATGCTTTACCGCTTGAACGTTTTCCACGCACATAGTCATTGTCGAACAAGAACAGACGAAGCAATAAATACAACGCCGGTACGAGTAAGAGCAATCCTAGAATGAACACGATGACGAGCGCGATCGCCATCGACTCGTTGACGACACTTCCGTTAATGTCGATATACGGATAGAGGATATACGGCAAATGCGTATAGCCATATCCGAACCACGCCATGAAGAACTGACCCATGACCATTAAGAAAGCGAGTCCGTAGTTGCGTTTCAAGTAGACGAACGATACGGCAATGATGAAGAAGACGAAACTCGCGGCGAACCACCACCAGTTACCCGCCAAAATGTTTTCATAATGCCATGCCGCCTGCGACTTTAAGCCGAAGAAGACGAGTCCCGAAGCGAGGATCGTCGGAACACTCCAGAAGAGCGCCCACTTACGCACGAGGCCGACTGCTTCGACATCACGTGCCTTGTCCGCATAGAACAAGAGGAACATCGCACTAATATAGAGCACCGACACGATCGCGAGGATCACGACTGTCCACGAGTAAAAGTTTGTGAACAACTTCAATCCGTTAAAGAACACACCCGACTCTGTCTCGTTAATGAATCCGCCTTGACTGACCGTGAGCACGGTCGACATCGCTGCCGGAATCAATAGACCTGTCGCACCATACAAGAACACGTAAAACGTACTCTCTTTCGAACCGTAGTTCGCGAACGCATAAAAACTTCCGCGAATCGCGAGCAAAATCAACACGACAGAGGCCGGTACTAACAAGGCCGTTCCATAATAGTAAGCCGTATCCGGGAAGAACCCGACGATTCCGACGAAGAAGAAGACGAAGAAGACGTTCGTCACTTCCCATGTCGGCGACAAATACCGTTGAATCAGGCGATTGATTTTTTGGTCTCGCTTCGTGTACTTACTATAGAAAGCGAAGAAGCCGGCACCGAAATCAATCGATGCAACGATGAGATAGCCGTATAAAAACGTCCATAATACGGCAATCCCTAATTCTTGAATTTGCATGTCATATCCTCCGATCACACTTCATCCGCAAACATCGCTTCGCCGCGATGTTCCGATTGTTTTAGTTCTTTCCCGACTGGGTTGTCCTTGAACAGACGTGTCAAGACGAGCACTGTGACCACGCCAAGAACCGCATATAGGATCGCGAAGGCGATGAGCATCCAACCTACGTTAGCCGACGTTGTCGCTGCCTCACTCGTGCGCATCAAATCATAGAGCGCCCATGGCTGACGGCCAAACTCGGCGAAGAACCACCCGAACTCGATTGCCATCATGGCGAGAGGGCCTCCCGCCGCAATCGCGATCAGCATCGGTTTGCTGAATTGAGGCAATCGCTTAATATAGCGTCCGAGGACGAACAGGAATGAGATAAGCGCAAGAAGCATCCCGATTCCGACCATTGCATCAAACAGATAGTGGATGAACAGTGGCGGTTGGTCCTCTTTCGCAAATTCATTAAGACCCGTCACTTCATAGTTTGGGACACCGCCCGCTAAGATTGACAACGCATAAGGGATTTTAATGGCCCCGCGTACTTCGTAACCACCTTCACCATCGTCTTCGAGCCATCCGCCCAAGATGAGTTCGGCTTCGGAGGAGGTGTCAAAATGCCACTCTGCCGCCGCCAACTTATCCGGCTGATACTTCGCCAAGTACTTACCTGAGAAGTCCCCGACGAGCGCAGTCGCAATCGCAAAGATGAGAGCGACGGTCATCGTTAAACGAAGACCTTTTTTGTGATACTCGACTGACAATTTGTCGAGCTGGTTACGACGTTGGCGCAATAACTGCACGGCCGCAATCGCCGCTAAGATGAACGCCGATGTCAAAATGGCAGACGTTAATACGTGCGCCATCTTCGTCGGCATCGCCGGGCTGAACATCGCATCGAGCGGACTCACGTTCGCAAGTTTTCCATCGACGATGTCAAATCCGACAGGTTGGTTCATAAAGCTGTTGACTGTCGTAATGAAGAAACCTGAGAACAGTGCACCAACGGCGACTGGAATCCCGATCAGCATATGGTGCCATGGGTTTTTAAAACGATCCCACGTGTACAAATAAATGCCGAGGAAGATCGCTTCAAAGAAGAACGCGAACGTTTCCATGAACAACGGCAGCGCGATCGTCTGACCGGCGACGCGCATCAAGTTTGGCCAAAGCAGTGATAACTGCAGCCCGATGGCTGTACCGGTGACGACACCGACCGCGACGGTCACGACATAGCCCCGCGACCACCGACGAGCCATCAAGATGTATTTCGGATCTTTCTTTTTAATACCTAAAAACTCTGCCAATAAAATTAAAAGTGGAACCCCGACGCCGATTGTGGCAAAAATCACATGAAAGCCTAACGTGAGTGCCGTTAACGCCCGACTCATCAGGACCGGATCTTGAAACATCTATTGATTACCTCCTATCTCTCTCTAGCGCTTCACACCGATGCGTGAAACGAAACATCACAGATGATTTCCTTTGGATAACCCTATCATAATGATTTTATATAGCGCTGTAATGTCTCAATGCTTGAGTTCGCAAAATGTTCACATTTGAACAAGCTTAACAATATCGACGCTTTACAATCATAATAATTTCCCTTTTTCCTCACATCGGAAGCACAATTCAACACATTCCAATAAAAAAAGCGAACCGCAACGCGTCCGCTTCGTTCACTTCACAATGACCGTTCTAAAGAAATGGTCGAACAGTTCGACCGCGACATCGATCGCCCGCTCATCCGGATTGAGCGTCGCTTGATGAAGACCTGAACCCATGTCGTTCACCCCAAGCCACACCATGAACCCCGGCACTTGTTTCAACATATAGCCGAAATCCTCACCGGTCATGGCCGGGACGCACGTCTTATACGAATAGCCGACGTCTTCGACCGCTTCCTCGAACTGGAACAAATACCGTTCGTCGTTCACTACTTCATGGTACCGGTTGCCGAACTCGAGGTCGATATGGACGTTATACGTCATCTCGACACCGGCGATGACTTGACGGATCCGGCGCTCAAGGACGACCATTTCTTTATCCGACAGGGCCCGGATCGTCCCATCGAGCTTGGCCGTCTCGGCGATGATGTTCTCTTTCGTGCCGGCAGCGACTTTACCGATACTGATCACGGCGCTCCCCATCGGGTCGATGTTGCGAGAGATGATCGTCTGCAGCTGCATGATCAGTGCCGCCTGAACGATGACAGCGTCAATCCCGGCATGCGGGAAAGCGCCGTGCCCACCCTTGCCGTGAATCGTGAGGTGGAGCTCACGTGCACTCGCGAACAAGACGCCCGGCCGTGAGGCAATCGTGCCGACCGGGTATTCCGGCGCCACGTGGAGACCGAACATCGCGTCAGGACGGAAATGATAGAACAACTCCGACATCGCCATCGGTTCCGCACCGCCCGGCCCTTCTTCGGCCGGTTGGAAGAAGACGACGAGATGATGATCGAGCGGCTCTTCGATTGCGCGTTTGATCAAGCCGAGCGCGATTGCCATATGGACATCATGGCCACAGGCATGCATCATGCCTTCATGGACCGAGGCGAACTCAAGTCCCGTCTCTTCCGTGATCGGCAATCCGTCCATATCGGCCCGATACCCGATCGTCTTATCGCCGACAAGACCGTCGACACGCACGAACAGTCCGGTGCGCCAATGCGAGATATGGACCCGTGACGAGTTAAACGAACGAATCAACTCCTCAAGCGTCGCTTGTGTTTTAAACTCTTTGTAACCCGGTTCTGGAATCAAATGTAACTGTCTTCTAGCTTCTATGACCCAACTCATTCCACACTCTCCTTTGTCACTTCTTCAACGATTTCCCAAAACGCTTTCACTTGCGCGAGCTCGAGCATCGAGTCGGTCGACAACATCCACGTGTCACGCACGAGCGGTGTCCCGTTCGACGACGTGAGCGGGATCTTATTGATCGCCTCGACATCGCGAATCGTCGACTCCGGCAAGATGGCAAAACCAATCCCATGCAGCGCCATCTGTTTGCACGTCTCGATTTGATCGACGACGAGCGTTGTGAGCGGAGGACTCGAGAACCGCTCTTGCCACCATTCAAGGATTTCTTGATAATAGGTCGAGTCACTTTTAAACTGAATGAACGAGCGCTCGTTATTTTTCAACTGCTTTAAATCGGTCATCCGCATATCAACGAGGTGAAGTGAATCTGAGAACAGTTTCATCTTTTCTCCGCGCCAGTCCGGATTACCGCGAATGATCCCGATATGGAAACTCTCTTCGAGCATATAGCGCATCATCTCGCTCGACCATCCTGTCACGAGCTTGACCCGGACGGACGGATACCGTTCCATGAATCGTTTCAAGACGCGGGGCAACCAATACTGTCCCATGATCGAGGCGACCGCGATTTTGAGCGTCCCATACACTTCGCCTTGCTTGGCCGTCAACTCTCCCCGAAGTTCTTGCTCTTCGCTATACATCTTTTTCGCGAAGTCGATGATTTTCTCACCGTCCGGGGTGAGGGCGAGGCCTCGCGTCGAGCGGACGAAAATCTTCTTGCCCCACTGATGCTCGATCGTGACGAGGCGTTGGCTTAAAGCCGGTTGGGAGACGAACAACCGCTCGGCGGCTTTTCTCATATTCAACTCTTCGGCGAGGACGATCAACACTTCCACTTCTGATACTTGCATGACGTCACCTGTTTCTATATCGTTTCTAAGACTGTATACTAAATCCATTGTTGCTAAACTGTATCATATCATGTTCATTCGCAATTTTTGAGTCGTCAGGAGGAAATCGTATGCAACGTCATCATTTTGCCTTTATTGTCGCGACCGTCGCGACGCTCGGAAGTTTGTACTTCTCCGAAGTCATGCTTTATCTGCCCTGCAAGCTGTGCTGGTTTCAGCGCATATTCATGTACCCGCTCGCGATTTATTACTTGACCATCATGTTGACGAACCGTGAGGTCAACCGTCTCTTCATCGGACTGATGGCCGGTTCCGGCTGGCTGATCAGCTTATACCACGTCGTGCTCGAACGGATTCCGAACGGGGACGCGTTTTGCAGCAACGACTGTCTCATCCGTTGGGTGAACTACTTCGGGTTCGTCACGATCCCGCTCTTGAGCTTCATCGCGTTCACGCTGATTTTAGCTATTCAATTCGTTCCAAAACGTACTGCTCGTTGAATGGAAAGAGGAGACGCGGTCGAAATACGACCGCGTCTCCTCTTTATCAAAATTAGGCGAGAATACTCCCACTTCTAAACGACGCGGGCGAAGCCCTAGTGAAAGTGGGAGATGAATCGCCTTCGAACCAGGCGTGTCTTTCGATACATCAATGGTTCGACATCGTGTTTGAACTTCCTGAAATCAGGTAAAAAAATAAGTGTCACGTTCCTTGAAAACTGAAGATATAGGGTTGTGGCAGGAAGTTCGTCTGTCACGTAAAATCTTCAACGTTCACCTAGCGGATGACCGAATTAGCGAAAACCAAGCAAAGTAGGCATCCGCACTAAAGAAACGGACAAGATCAACTTTCAACCGTCGGGACGACGGGGTTAGCCTGATTAGGTTCCGGCTGATAGGTCGGATAACTCAGGAATCCTTCACCTCTAAGCAAAGCGTAGGTGGGGGTAGTTCAATTAGCTCATTGCCACCACTCGTCATAGAGCGACGCCGGCATATGGTGCTTATGGCGCGACCGCTTAAAGATCGTCTCGATCCGCTCGGCGATAGCCGGGTCGACGGCTTTCCCTTCTAAATAATCGTCGAGTTGGTCATACGTCATCCCCAGTGCGACTTCATCGGGAAGACCCGGTTTGTCGTCCTCGAGGTCAGCCGTCGGCACTTTATAAATCAGACTCTCGTGCGCTTCGAGCTCATGGAGCAACGCTTTCCCTTGTCGCTTGCTCAGTCCCGTAAGCGGCGTCAAATCGGCTGCCCCGTCCCCGTGCTTCGTATAAAATCCAGTTACATACTCTGCCGCATGATCAGTCCCGACGACAAGCGCCCCGAACGTCGCTGCGATGTCATATTGGACTTTCATCCGTTCACGCGCTTTCGTGTTTCCTTTATGGAAATCGCCGAGTTCGAGCGTCGTCGCTTGTTTGAACGCCTCGACCGAAGCATCGACGGCCGGCTTGATGTTGACGGTGAACGTCTTGTCAGGCCGGATGAAATCGAGTGACCGCTTGGCGTCGTCTTCATCATGTTGTTCGCCGTATGGGAGGCGGACCGCATAAAACGTATAGTCGCCGCCGGTCTCAGCCCGCAACTCTTCCATCGCATGTTGGCATAACTTGCCCGCGAGTGTCGAGTCTTGTCCACCTGAAATGCCGAGGACGAGTCCTTTCGCCCCCACACGTTTGACGTACGTTTTTAAAAAGTCGATTCGTCGGCGGACTTCTTGAACTGGATCGATGTGCGATTTCACATGAGTCGATTCGATGATGTGTTGTTGCATCTTTCGTTTCCTCCTTGTTTGTAAGTCGGTTTGCCTTATTGTCTGACAATCTGGTTTTGTCGTCAATACGTTTGATTACCAAAAAAAAGACGGAAACGTGAGTTTCCGTCTAACGCTTATTGAATGCGGAACGATGCGACGTCTCCGCCGATCGGTGTCATCTCTAGGAAGAGCGACTGCCCTGATGTCGGTTCCTCGTCTAATAACACGCCGAACGTGAAGCCGCCGGCCGTCGGTTGCGACGCCCCTTGCGCAAACACGTTGTGCCCGTCCGAGACACTCCATTCGAACTCCTCGACGTTCGTGTACCCAGCCACTTCAATCAAATTCCCGTTTCTCTTAATCGAGACATCGCTGAACGCACCGTCCGTCTGGGCCGGTTGCTCGCTCGACTCATCCGTTGGTTCTTCAGAAGGCTCTTCCGCAGGCGGCGCCTCTACCGCTTCAACTGATAACGTCTTTTGATCGGTGGCCGCCATCTCTGGTGCACCTTCGACTTGAGCGAGGCTGACGAAATCAACCGTATACTCTCCGCTCTCGAGTGTGAGCGGGAACACTTCGTCAAACACTTTCGTCTCACCCGGTTCCCACGTCTCTTCGATAATTGATTCAGTGAACATATATTCGCTGCCATAATCAAAAACGGTCGTTTCTCCGTTCATGACCGTCAACTGAAAACGTTGCGATGAATTGAAGGTCACCTTGACCGGTCCTTCATTCGGGTTCGTCATCGAAACCGTCGCCGATAATTGTTTTAAATCGGCATTGTAGCTCGCGTCCGTCTCAAGCGTCAATAAAGCTGGAGCTGCCGACGAGTTCCCGTCCACATCGCTCGGAGTTGCTTCTTCTTTACCACACGCCGCCACCACGAGCATCATCGTAGCGACCACGACTAGCAACCAAGTTTTTTTCACGTATTCCACTCTCCTCAACAAAATAAAAAAAACGTCTATAGCACTAGTGTATACGTTCGTGCAGACGTTTGTAATGGATTTCCCTATATTATTTACCTTTTTTAAGAAACTTGTAGGTTTTCCACGTATTGCTGCCAACCGGTCACGAACAACGAGTCAGCGACGTCGATGTCAGAACGAACTTGTGCAGAGATTGAGAACGTCTCACTATGAATCGTCTCAAAAGTGACGGTGATCGTGCCATCGACCACTTCTTTGTAAGCTACGAGTTCAGTTGTTTCTGCAAAAAGAATCATGAGTGTGGCTCCTTTGTCCATATAAGATATATTCAGTGTACCAACGTTATTCAAATAAAAACGTCTTATCGTTCGACAGTCCCGCCCCGAGCTCGACATGTCTGTCGAATAACTGGCACCGATTGTTAACCGATTGGTTGAATTATGTAAGGACAAACGAAAAAGAGAGGCAATTCGCCAAGCGAACTCCTCTCACTTCCTATAACTGTAAATTTGAACAAACTTGGCTTGTCGAATGGTTTATTTCGAACGGTTCGAGATTTGTTGCCATACCGTTCCGAGTGCCGTTTCTCCGCTCGTAATTCGCTCTTTGGCGAGCCTTGCCTGAAGGGCGACTTCGAATTCACGGTCTTGTTCGGCGATTGTAAGTGCCGGCACCGATTGCTCGTCCCCACAGTCAAATAGGAAACGGGCGGCCCGCCAGCGGACAAGCTTACTTTTATCTTTGAGCGCCTCGATCATCGATGGCTGAGATTTTGACAACGCCCAATCAGAGACGGTGTCCCCCGCGGTCCGTCTCACAATCGGTGACGGATCGACGAGTGCCTGCTCGATATAGGTGACGTAATCCTCCCGATTTTCTTCAAACATACCAATCATGACGACTGCTTGACGACGGATCGCCATCACCTTGTCCTCGAGTGCCCGGCGGAAGTAATTCATGTTCTCCGGTTCGATTTGCAGTTCATCCAAGAATGCCATCCGCGCTTTCCAGTCTTCCGACTGGAGTTGCGACACGTTGGCCTCGTAATCCGCTTCGCGCCCGAAAGCACGGGCGACAATCCGAGCAACGCGATCTTCTGGATAGGCCGCTTCAAGTTCTTCTTGGGCGACGCCGCTCACGTCTTCAAGCTCTCCGTAGCGAGGCGCTTGTTCGACCCAGCGGCGATCTTGAATGACATTTTTCACTTGCTGCTGCACTTGCATCGCTGCGTCGACAAAACGTTTAGACAAACCGACCCGTTTCTCCTCGTCACCTTTGACGAGTTTCAACTGCATCGGGACGTCTAATACGAACTGGACTGATACGTGGACCGGCTCATAGTCTGCCGTCAACTGGCTCGCTTCTCCTTCAGCGACGTCTTCGCCGAACGCACGACGGATGTCGTTCATGACGTCGTGCCAATCGTGTTTCGGATGCCGTTCGACCGCTAAAAAATCAGAGACGGCGTATACCGATTTGACGCCTCGTAGTGCGATGATGTCTCGGATCGTCTCCGGGACGTCTTGACTCGCCTTGTCATATGTGATCCCGCGGCCAGAAAAAGCCGGTTCGACAATGATCTTTAAATTGTTCGGACTTGGCGTTGGTTCAATTGCCACAAGTTTCATCTTCATCACCTCACACCAATCGTGACGAAAACAACAAAAAAACGCAAGCGAGTCGCTTGCGTCGTGAACATCAAAATAGGGCGATGAACTGTTGGAGGGAATAGCGCTCTCCTTCGACGTCGAACGTGTCATCTCCAGCAATCGGTTCTAGGAAGAAGCGTTTCTCCCCGTCAGCTTTCACGTAACCGAAGATGTGGTTCGTCTGATAAAATAATTCCACAATCGTGACCCGGCCGAACGTCATCCCGTCATTGATGACTGCCTGGTCCCCTAACTCGCCGCCGTTGTACAGTTCGATATACGTTTCCATGTGTTGTCGCTCCCTTTGTGTTTGTTTTCACAATTCATTTCTATCAGACAAAGGTCGTGACTTCAAGTTATTTTTTTGCGTTACGCTTCCAAAAATCAATCCAATTATAATACTCAGATAACACTCTATCAATTTGTTGGATTGACGGTTCATGTTCAAGTCCTTTAGCACCAATCTTCTCTTTGCAATGCGTGATAAAGATTTCGTTTCCTGGTAAAACGTTTGCCCGATTTGTGGCAAATACTTGTCGGAGGTGGACTTGGCATCTTACCGTCCCGAGCATGCCTGGCGAGGCACCAGCAATCAAGACCGGTTTATCACGAAGCGGCGTTCCCGGTTCGAGTGATAGCCAGTCGATCGCATTCTTTAAGACGCCGGGTATGCTGTGATTGTATTCGGGGGTAACAACGAGCAGACCGTCCGCTTCTCTAACCACTTGCTTGAACGCGACAACGACGTCCGGTTCATCCGGGTCGATCAAGTCGTCATTATAGAGCGGCAATTCGATGGATGCGACCTCCACGTCAAACCGATCACGACCGAGTTCGATGATCGAATGAAGTAGCGCCGTATTGAACGATGCTTTACGCAAACTTCCTGATACGGCGATCAGCTTGAACTTATGCACCGAGCGCACTTCCGCGTCGAGCCAAGCGTTAATGAGTTGCGCTTCGGTTTCAGGCGCCTCCATCATCCCCATATGACTGGCTTGCACCGTCTGTTTTGTATGACGCTCCGCCCCTATGAAAGCTCGTTCCGCGTCCATGTTCGGGTCTTTCGAGCCGTAAATAAACAATCCGGGCAGGTTCGTCTCGCGCACCGTTCCTGTCTCGTCATTCCGGTCCCGAATCGCTTCTTGAGCTGAAATGATTCCTTCTTTCGACATCTTGAAGCCGATTCGTTTCGCACGTTCGATGAGTGTCTGATCAGAATCCGGGGCGAACACGCCTGGGATCATCTCGTCGATGAACGGATGGACACCTTCTTCGATCACTTTCTCAATCGCGGCGTTTCGTTTCGCCTTCGCTTGATCCGAATCCGCGCCGGCCGTCGAATGAATCAACCCGAAGCCCGATAATTCATCCGGATAGCGTCGAACAAGGTTCGTCGTGATGTATCCGCCGAACGAATGTCCCAGTACGACCGGACGATCGAGCTCGCGCAAACGAATCTCTTTGATCACCCAATCCGCGAATTGATCGATCGTCTCGGGACCCGATTCGGTGTCATCATGTCCCGGAAGCGTCAACGCGTACACATCCGCTTCAAGCATCGGGACGAGCTCGTCAAAATAATCCGGTGACCCACATAGGCCGTGAAGCAATACAACTTGTCTCATCGTCATCTCCCTCTCTGTGACCATTCGTCTTTTAGTAGACGGTACATCGTCAAGTCCATAAAACGGCCGTGACTGTAAGCGTAGTCGTGTAGCAAGCCTTCCTCGGTGAAGCCGAGCTTTCGCACCAACCGATTTGACCCATCGTTCTCTGGCGCGACGAGCGCCGAGATCCGGTGAAACTTGAACTCGTCGAACCCATACCCGATGACGGCTGTCGCCGCTTCAAAGGCGACACCTCTGCGCCAATAACTAGGCGCGACTTCAAATCCGATTTCAGCCCTGAAGTATTGAGGCGTCCAGTTATGAAAGCCGATCGTCCCGACGAGTTCATCGGTCACACGGTCACAAATCGCCCATCGAATCGCTTTCCCTTGTTGGAATTGATCTTTAAAATAGGCGATGACGTTCTTCGCCTCATATACGGCAAGCAACGGATCCGATCCGTAATAGCGCATGACTTCCTCGGTCGAGAGAATCACGTAGAGTGCCCGTGCGTCCCTAGGCTCGAGTTCTCTCAGGATAAAGCGATCTGTAGCGAGCTCTGGAAAACTCTTCTTCAACCCCCACATGCTGAACCCGCCTTTCTTCTACCTTTTCTCTAATTATACCTAGTTTTCCTCAAAAACCATCATCTCAATCATCTCGACCGCTCCAACATGGCACACTCGGGACGGATTTGCTAAAATCAAATTGTAGTGACTTCGAACTGAGGGGATTAATATGTCAAAACAGTTGTTCTACATTAAACAAGACCGGGAACTACAACGTTTTACCCTTCATGGGGTGACACTGACGGATGTCGTCGAAGCGTTATCACTCGCCCGACCGATGATCATCTGTCGAACAGACATTAAAGGGATGAGACAATCATCCCGGACGAGGTTTCGCTATATCGAGGCACACGAACTCTCAACGTTCTCGACGAAATATTTGAATAACCAGACGAGTTTCACCGCCATCGATTTTCCCGACTATAATTTACTCGAGTCATTATCAGACCATGAGATTGCGGAAATATTGTTTTTGAGCCACATGGAACGAGGGCTGAAAGCGCCGTTCCTCAACTCGATTCAAAATGAGATCGCTTATTTCAACGAGTCGAACGATCGTCACAGTAGCCTCTACATAAAAGACTGGTCGACGATCAATCAGTTCCTGCAAAGCGTGCTTCAAAGTAAACTCGATCGTGACATCCGTAATATCAGCTTCGTCCCGATCCCGCTGCCTGTCATCGATGAAATCGTGGCTTTATCCCCACAAGGGCTGATTATCGATTTCGACCACACGAAACGCAGTCTGTTCAATCGACAAGTCGCCATCTCGTTTTACGTCGCCGGACGATACGAGGACATGTCTGTGCTTGAAGAAGACTTTGACGCCAAAAAAGAATCGATCGCCTTAAAAGGGCAATTGACCTATCGCCGCCGAACATGGGAAATCGAACGATTTTAAGTTCATACGTGTATGAAAGTCAAAAGAGCCTGTACAATTCAGGCTCTTTTTTGCTATTGCGCTCGTCTTTATTTCGTTCCAAATCGCTTTGTCTAACGACTTTATCGTTATTTTTAAAAATTGATAACAAATTGTCTTAATTTTTCGTTAAATTAAGTCTTTTCTTTTAACGACAGGACGGTATACTAGGAATAACCTTCTGGAGGGACGGAAGGCAATATAGAGAAAGCGAGGTGAAAATCTATTCATCTGTCGATGGATAGATCTACGAAATGGAACAACTGAAAGTACAGGGAATCTCTTCGTTCACCAAGTTTGCGACGAATGGAAACATGCTGAAATTAAAAGACGCAATTGCCGGCGAGCAGCGGATTTCGCTTCAAGAAGCGACCGATATTCAAGTCTCGATGCTCGACGAGGACCATTCGCGCTTCACTATATTCGGTCAGTCGCGCCCACTCGTGGAACTGACCCTTCCTCACCATTCTTGTGAAGTGCTATATGCATGGCTACTCCACAAATTAAAACGACAAAAAATCAAATTGGCTTCAAACGCTTAATAAAAGCGCGTCCTCATGAGGAGGGCGCGCTTTGTTCATTTCTCCGATAGATGGTGACGCCCCCATGTTTGGCGGCGCCCACGACTTGGAACAACCACTCTTTCTCGATCAACAGTGACCGTACTGTCAAAAAGTCGTCTTTCGGTACGAGCAACTCATCGATTGAGCCGTCGAGTAACGCTTTGACCTTTTGTTCCCACTCGTTCATTTTGCTTCATTCCTTTCCTTCTGTGCTTCGTTCGCCCAGGCAAATAAGTACTCACCCGTTTGAATCGCGTCGCCCGGTACGAACAGTTCCATCGGCACGTGTGCATGCGACGGAATCTCTCGATTGATTGCGAGCACGACCGGTTCACCGAGTGCTGCTTCGATGTAGTCGGAAGCAAACGTGATCACTTCATCCGCAGACATTGTTCCCTCGTTCGCAAGAGCCGCTGCATAGGCCGCGTCCATCTCATTATCTTTCAACAGAACACGTCCGTGCTCGAGCAGCGCGAACGGTGGCTTCGCGTCGACATGAAACACCTCATAGGCGCGATAGCCCGTTTCATCACATGATAGGAGCGGAACGAAACGGCGTTGTCCCGTCCATTTCTTCAATTGAAACAACGTCCGCATCGACGCAAATGACTTCGCGCCAGTCGCATCTTTTTCGACCAATATCGTCGGCGAACTCGCCGCGTCCGCTTGATCCCTTCCCATAAACAACCAACTTTCAACTTCAGACACGAGTATCAACGATTCTTCCTCCCTATAATCCATTCTGATCCGGCAATCACCGTGAACGCGACGAGCCATCCGCCCATGACGTCACTGAAATAGTGAACGTTTAAAATGACCCGACTGAACGAGACGGCTACGAGTAGCGCGACGAGCACCGCGACCCAAACGGGCGAGTACTTTCGCCGGTATAAACTAAAAGCGAGCAAACCGTACAAGGCGAGCGAACCCGAGGCGTGCCCGCTCGGAAAACTATACGTCGTCGCATCGAGAGCGGCATCGATGAGCGGCCGGTCGATCCCGTACACTCGCTTCAATAGTTGAGTCACAACTAACGTCCCGATGACGACGAGCGGTAACCGGAACGCTTCAAGTTTGTCCCCGCGCCATAACCAATAAAGCATGCCGACAAAGGCAAGGGCGATCAACACCTTCACGCTGCCGAGTTCCGTCACATAGACAAACAGCGGGCCAGACAACGGCGCGACAGTCCGATAGACGAACCCGTCGAGCGAAACCGCCCCACCTAAAATGACAATCACCGAGACGATGGCGAAGCCAAGCGTCCCGGCGATTGTCATTGCTTTTGCGCGATGCATCAATATAATCCTTTGCGTCCACGCATCTCGTCTTCACCGAAATCGTTCATGTCGCGCAACCGGTGCGCGAGACGGCCCGATGCGTTAGCCGCGATCGCACCGACAAGGTCGTCCATGAACGTATGAACTTGACCGTCGTCCATCTTCGTATCGAGCTGCTTGATGATCCCGATCTTCGCTTTATCTAAGTAACCGAACGTCGTGACGGCAATCGATCCGTACGTGTTGACGGCCCCGATCGCGATCGTCTCATCGACGCCGAATAAACCTTCATCTGAAGCGACGATTGAAAGGAGCGGTTCTGACAACTGCCCTTTTTCGGCTAACATATCGAGCTCTGAACCGACGAGAATCGCGTGTTGGAGTTCGCGTTTCTCAAGGACGGCCTCAACCGACTCGATGCAGTCTTTTAATGATAAGTGTGGTGAATAGGGCGCCTGCATTTGGTAAACGATCTCTGCGATCGATTCGATCGATACGCCCCGTTCAATCAAACGGGCCCGTGCAGCCTCTGTTACGTCTCGTGAGTGTGGTACTTGTTTCATAATTGTTGCGGGCAATTACCCGCGTCACATCCCTTCATCTCGAGAAAAGCATGTCTCGAAGTACTCATTCTCTATTATACTGAAAACTTGAAAAAAAACACTAAGCCCACTTTGACTTCATTCGATAAATCGGTCATCATAAACTAGTAGACCATTCATAAAGGGGGAACTGGAATGAAGATTGGGGTAGTCTTATTTCCATCAAAACAAGTTCAAGACTTCGCCAACTCGTATCGAAAACGGTACGATACGAAGTACGCTTTGATTTCGCCACACGTGACGATCAAAGAACGTACCGAAGTCGACGAAGCCGAGTTACCAAAAGTGCTCGAGTATTTACAACAAATCGCTGAAACGACGAAGCCGATTCAGTTGAAGATCGACGGTGCCCGCTCGTTCGCGCCGACGAACAACGTCCTTTACTTAAAAGTGTTACCGACGCGCGAACTCGAAGCGCTACAAACTCGCTTACACGAAGGTGCACTCGATCAGCCTCCGAAGTACGAGTTCCTCCCGCATATCACGATCGGACAAGATTTGACCGACGCCGAGCTGTTCGATGTGCTCGAACGGATGCGGATGGAACAAGTCCATTTTGAAGAGACAATCAACCGTATGGCCGTCATGTATGAGCTCGAAAACGAAACATGGAACGTCTATGAGACGTTCCGGTTCCGAGGTTAATATTATACGCTCCGGTCGACGAAACGACCGGGGCTTTTTTCTTGTTCAGCTTCTAACCATTCTTCTTGACGCGGAATAATCCGTTGGACCCGCTGGATGCGAGTGACCGGTTCGATGTTCGCCCGTTCTGTCGGTTGGACCTGGCGATTCCCATATTGGACGACCGTAAAATCAATCTGATAAGGACCCATGATCTTCCCTCCCTCACAAGTCCTTACCCCAAACGGTTACGCTATAATACAAAAAGAGCGCATTTACGCGCCCTTTCCCAAACTTATAAAATATGGTAGCCGCTGTCGACGTGGATGACTTCTCCCGTGATGCCACTCCCCATACCCGATAACAAGAACAGACCGGTCGAGGCGACTTCTTCGGCCGAGACGTTCCGGCGCAGTGGTGCCTTTTGCTCGAGCTCAGACAAGATGCTGTTAAAGTCGCCGACACCTTTCGCCGACAACGTCCGAATCGGTCCAGCCGAAATCGCGTTGACTTGCACGCCTTGCGGGCCGTATTCGTTCGCCAAATATTTGACGCTCGAATCGAGCGCGGCCTTAGCGACACCCATCAAGTTATAGTTCGGCACGACCCGTTCCCCTCCGAGATACGTGAGCGTGATGACCGAAGCGTTCTCTGCGAAGTAAGGTTTTGCCGCCTTGACGACCGCCGTCAAACTGTACGCCGAAATATCGAGCGCTTGTGCGAACTGACCGCGCGTCATCTCCGAGAATTCACCGCGCAACGCTTCTTTATCCGCGAAAGCGATTGAATGCGCAATCCCCTGAATCAGACCGACTTGCTCATGGATCGAACGGAACGTCGTGTCGATCGCTTCATCGTTCGTGACATCACACTCAAGCAACAGTGCTTCTTGGCTCAATTCAGCAGCGAGTGATTCGAGACCTGACTTGAAACGTTCAGACGCATAAGTGAGCACGAGCTTCGCTCCTGCCGCGTCGAGCGTTTTCGCGATCGCCCAAGCGATCGAGCGTTTATTGGCAATCCCCATGACGACGTACGTCTTGTTCGTTAACGTTGGATAAATTGACATTGTGAACTCCCCTTTTTAGTACCTGGTTATAACATCTGTTATCAGATTACAGAATGGTGTCTGTTTTGTCAACCGCCTCGTAACGTATTGCGATTTTTTATAGTTACGGTAAGATAAACTACGTATAGAAAGGGTGAGACGACTTCATCATGAACCACATTCAATCTTATTTAAAAAGTTTAGACACGACACTTCTGACAATCGTCTTTTTCTTGATGGTCATCAGCCTTGGTGCCATCTACACGGCACAACCGATGTTGCCAACTCGTTTACAACATATTAACTTCGCCTTCGATCAAGGAATCCGTTACATCATCGGATTCGTTGCCATGTTTGCCATCATGACAATCGAATACGAGCAGTTGCGAAAAATTCATTGGTATCTCTATTCCTTTGGTTTATTGCTTTTAGTTGGCTTAATTCCGCTCCGGGATACCACACTCGTTCCAAATATTAATGGGGCGTATGGATGGTACAATGTGCCTGGTTTTAGTTTTCAACCAGCTGAATTTATGAAGTTGTTTTTACTTATTTCCATGGCCACAATCGTCTACGACCACAATAAACGTTACGGTTCGTCTCAACAGGATGCGTGGCTGTTAATGAAACTAGTATTACTCGCCATCCCACCTCTTGGGCTGATTGTCACGCAACCAGACTTAGGGACCGGGCTTGTTTTAATCACGATGCTCGGTGCCATCATCATCGTGTCAGGGATCGGTTGGAAATGGTTGCTCGGCCTATTTAGCGCTGCCGCCGTGACAATCGGTGGGTTCATGTACTTGTTTTTCTCGCATTTCGAGGTGCTTCAAAGCTTCGTTCCGGGCCACGCCTTGAATCGTTTCCAAGCATGGATTTACCCATATGAGTACTCTGACGATTTAGCGTTCCAGTTGATCAAATCGCTTCAAGCCATCGGTTCTGGTCAAATGTTCGGAACTGGCTATGGTCAAGGTTTAGTCTATCTACCAGAGTCGCAGACCGATTTTATTTTCGCCGTCATCGCTGAGCATTATGGTTTTATCGGTGCAGCAATCGTGATTATCGTCTTCTTCTTGTTCTTGTACCGGATGATTCATATCGCGCTCGAAGCGAGCAGTCCGTTCGGAAGTTACATCGTGACCGCCGTCATCGCCATGTTCACGTTCCAGATCTTCCAAAATATCGGAATGACAATCGGTGTCCTCCCGATCACCGGCCTAACCTTGCCATTCATCAGTTACGGGGGTACCGGGATCATCATGAACATGATTGCCATCGGGCTCGTCATGAACGTCGCCTCAAAATCAAAAACGTATATGTTTGACGACGATTGAAAACAGCCCCGCACTCATTTGAGCGCGGGGCTATGTTTTGTTCACTCGTGTTCAAGTTGAAAGTCGTCGGGGTAAGCCGCTTCGATTACAATACTCTTCCCTGTCAACGGATGATCGAACGCGGCAGACGAGCTGTGAAGCGCGTGACGGGCGAGCACGGGACGTCCGCCATACATGGTATCCCCGAGTAACGGATGACCGATGTGGCGCATGTGGACGCGTATCTGATGGGTCCGTCCGGTCTCGAGTTGAATCGTCAACGCCGCATAGTCACCTTGCGACTCGACGTGACGGACGTGTGTGACGGCTCGTTGCCCGTCGTCTGTGACGACGCGTTCCATGATCGAGTGTTCGGCCCGACCAATCGGCGCATCAATCGTCTGTCGTTCGACCAATCCTTCGACGAGGGCGATATACGTCCGGGACAAACCACCTCGCTTTTGAAGTTCGCTGAAGCGATGGTGCACGTACGCATATTTAGCGAACAAGACGACACCAGACGTATCCCGGTCGAGCCGATTGATCACATGAATCGCCGAGTGCAATCCAATTCGTTCATAGTAACCGAGCACAGCGTTCGCAAGCGTGTCGTCAGGATGAAGCCGAGACGGGATCGTCGCGATGCCTGCCGGCTTATCGACGGCGAGCAAATAGTCGTCCTCGTAGATGACCGTGAGCGGACGCCGCGAACGGACCATCGTTTCCGCTGGCTGCTCAAGCGGAAAATGAACCGTCACTTCATCGCCGCTCGACACATCAAAGCGAACAGTCCGCGGCTCCCCGTTCACTAAGATGAGGCCACCGTGTTTGACTTGCGTCAACATCTTGCGTGAGATGCCACAATCCCCCATCAAAAAATCGCGCAGCGGGACGTTCGTCTCCGCGACACGACGTAATGTAAAACCGTACATATGTTACTTCCCTTCCTCGATGAACGATTCGCGCACCCGACGCCAAAATGGGAACGGGCGGAACCGGGCGAACGTCACTTTTTCTCTCGCGACCGCGCAACGGATCGACTGGACGTTCGACCACGACAGTGCTTCCTGATGGTCGAACGCGAGCTCAAACTCCGTTTTCGTGTGCGGTTTGATTTTGACTTGGTGGTGCTTCGGCAACAACAGTGGTGAGCCGATCGTCCGGTAGACGAGATTATTGATCGACGCCATCTCGGTCACTTGGATCGCCTCGATCGATGGATGGACGATCGCACCGCCGAGCGCTTTATTATAGGCGGTCGAGCCGGACGGTGTCGAGATGCAAAGCCCGTCTCCGCGGAACGTTTCAAAGTAATCGTCACGGATCGACAAGTCACACACGAGCGTACGCTTGTAATTTTTAATCGTACACTCGTTCATCGCCAACTGCCGCTCCGTCGTCCCGTCCTCATAGTCGATCAACACTTCGACGAGCGGATAAGATACCGGTTCGAACGACTCGCTCGTGATCATCTCTGTCAATTCATCGAGCTCGTCCGGCTGCCAGTCCGCGTAAAAACCGAGATGGCCCGTATGGATGCCGACGAGAAGCGTGTCGTCTAGCCGGTCGACATATTCATGGAACGCCTGTAGCATCGTCCCGTCCCCACCGACCGAAACGACGATCCGAGGTTGTTCCGAGACGGAATGTCCCGCCTCGGTCAACTTGTCTGTCAACTCACGCGCGATTTCCGCGGAACGCGCATCTCCCCTTGACACAATCGCAAACTGCATACACTCACCCCCCTAGTCTTGGTCCGTTTGGACGTTCATTTCTTTATCACGAAACACTTGCTGCGCATCTTGAATCTCGACGCGGAGCTGACTCATCTCAGCATCGAGCAAAAACGCCGCCTCCGCGGCCCGGCGCAGCCGTTCTTGGACTTCTTGCGGCATGTCGCCATCGTATTTATAGTTCAACGAGTGCTCGATTGTCGCCCAAAAGTTCATCGCGAGCGTCCGGACTTGGACTTCGACGAGCGTCGGGAATTCCCCGTGGATCGTCTGGACCGGGTATTCGATGATGATGTGATACGATCGATAACCCGATTTTTTTTGATTCGTGATGTAGTTCCGTTCCTCTACGATTTTAAAGTCGGTCCGGTGGTGCAACAGCTCGAGGACCTGCACGATATCATCCACAAATTGACACATGATTCGAAGCCCGGCGATGTCTTGCATCTCGGTCGACAAGTGATCATAGGCGATCTGTTTTCGTTTCGCTTTCTCGAGGATGCTTCCGACCGGCTTGACCCTGCCGGTAACAAACTCGATTGGAGAATGGTCATTTTGCGAGTTGTATTGCTTACGGATCGCTTTAAACTTCACTTTCAGTTCATCGACCGCAATTTGATACGGCACTAAAAATTGATCCCAGTCCACTGATTGCATATGCTGTCACCACTTTCGTTCGTTTCGGAAAACCTTGCATTTTTCCGTATGTATCCGATTGTATGGTATCATAAACCAACAATTGTTCATAGAATGGAGCGATGACGAATGACCCAAGAAGTGGAAATTGAGTTTAAATCGATGCTGACGAAAGATGAGTATGAGACGTTGCTCGAATCGTATCAGTTATCCGACCAAGTCAAATGGCAAGCCAACGATTATTTCGATACACCCACGTTTGAACTGCGCAACCAAGGCGCGGCCTTGCGCATCCGTGAGAAGAAGACCGGTCAAGTTTTGACGCTCAAACAACCGCACGATGTCGGACTGCTCGAGACGCATGCACCGATCAATGAAGAAGCGGCGGAAAATTTGTTCAAGTACGGCATCGTCCACGACGAACAGATGAAACAAGCCCTCGCCACGTTCAATTTGACCGGACCGCTCGAGCATTTGGGCCGGCTCGAGACGAAGCGTGCTGAAATCGAGACGGCAGACGGTCTGCTCGTGCTCGATGAAAGTCATTATTTGGAGATTTGTGATTACGAAATAGAATTCGAAGTGACGGACGAAACGGCAGGCCGAATCGCGTTTGAACAGCTGCTCTCGAGCCACAGTATCCCGTTACGTCCGGCCAAAAATAAAATCGTCCGATTCATGGAAGAAAAGATGAGACGGAGTGAAGGTTGAGCAGATACGTTGCCAACCTTTTTTTTTCGTTGCTACAATGAGCATACGATATAGTTGATTTTGTTTACGAGAGGAGGCGACACAATGGAACTTGAACAATGTAATGAGTCATCCTGTTCACTGGAAGAATCTTCTATCCAAGTAACATATAAGCCATTAGAGTTATTCTATTTCATGGACATCTCTGATCCCGACGGTTTCCACGTGATGACACTCATTAAAAAACTCGAGCTCGAATACGGACACTTGATTCGTTTTCGGATGGTCTCGACAGTTCCTAGTTGTGTTGGCGGATGTCAGGAAGAGGTTCGCCTTCTCACGATGATCAAGGCTATGGAATTACAAGGAAAACGCCATGCGATGCGTTTTTTGCGTCACCTTCATATTAACGACGCCTTTACGAAGGACGCTTCTAACGATGCCGACCTGTGGGAGATTGCGCGCTCTTACGCCGGATACGGGCTCGATATCGATGAGTTGGCGGCAGATATGCAGTCGGATCAACTCTTGAGCGCCCTCGCTGTCGACCATCAAATATTAAAAGACTGGGAAATCGAATCACTTCCTGCCATGACGTTCGTCACCCGTGACGAGGCGCTCAAAATCGAAGGCGTCTATCCTTACGACGTGTACCAAGCCGTTATGAGTGAACTGCTCGGATACGTACCGAATCGGCAAACCGGTTGGAACGTTGAAAAAGTGTTACGTCACTACGACGCCTCGACAATCACTGAGCTCGCGTTCATCTTAGAGCTCGACAAGCCGATCATCGAACGGGAACTGAAAAAACTGTCGCTCCAGCAACGTTGCCGCCCTGTCCCCGGCTGCAGCGGTCAAGCATGGGCCACACAAAAATAAACGGATACAAAAAGAAACCCACGGCCGGGGAGCCGTGGGTTTTTGACGTCTCAAGCGGGGACAAGAGACGCCGATCTTAACACCCGGGGAAGGTGTCAAGACGGGAGAAAGTTTACGGTCAATAAAGGGGTTTGTGATTGATTTCACACTTATAATATAACCATAGGCTCGCCTGTTGACAA
Organism: Exiguobacterium sp. SH5S13; assembly: GCF_004337085.1. Taxonomy (NCBI): domain Bacteria; kingdom Bacillati; phylum Bacillota; class Bacilli; order Caryophanales; genus Exiguobacterium; species Exiguobacterium sp. SH5S13. The sequence continues at coordinate 264,158 of NZ_SJUS01000001.1, forward strand.
GCACTTTGTTCATATTGTCACATAATGTTCACGCACGTGCACGCTTACGAAAACAGGAGTGATTCCATTTCATCGAGGACGGATTCAAACTGATCGAGCGCTGCTAACACAGGTGCTTTCGTCGTCATGTCGACACCGGCTGCCTTCAACACCTCGATCGGGTAATCACTCGATCCGGCTTTTAAGAACTTATCGATATAACGTTTAACGGCAGGCTCGCCTTCGTCCATGATTTGTTGCGACAACGCCGCTGACGCCGAAATTCCTGTCGCATACTGATATACATAGTAGTTGTAGTAGAAGTGCGGGATACGGGCCCACTCGAACGCGATCTCTTCGTCGATGACGATGTCGTCGCCGAAGTAACGCTTGTTCAACTCAAGATACGTCTCGTTCAAGTATTCTGGTGTGAGCGAGATGCCATCTTGGGCCGCTTGATGGATCTTATGTTCGAACTCAGCGAACATCGTCTGACGGAACAGCGTCCCCCGGAACGTCTCGAGTTGATTGTTGAGCAAGTAAAGGCGCTCGGCTTTGTCCGTCCGTGTCTTCAACAAATAGTCGTTCAAGAGCGCCTCATTCGTCGTCGAGGCGACTTCTGCCACGAAAATCGAATAGTCCCCATACGGGTACGGTTGCGTGGCACGCGTGTAGTGACTGTGTACCGAATGACCGAACTCGTGGGCAAGCGTGAACAAGTTGTTCACGTTGTCTTGCCAGTTCATCAAGATGAACGGTTGCGTGTCGTACGCGCCAGACGAATAGGCACCGCTACGTTTGCCGCGTGTCTCTCGGACGTCGACCCAACGTGAATCGAGACCGTCTTTGACGATTTGGACGTACTCGTCCCCGAGTGGAGCCAGACCTTGGACCATGAGCTCTTTCGCTTCTTCATAAGGCACTTTCATCTCGACGTCTTTGACGAGTGGCGTGTATAGGTCATACATATGCACTTCGTCTACACCGAGCGCTCGTTTACGAAGCGCGACATAACGGTGCAACAGATCGAGCCGTTCATTCACCGCTTCAACGAGTCCATCGTATACCGATTCAGGAATCGAGTTGTTGTGGAGTGCCGATTGACGCGCGCTCTCAAACTTGCGAACCGTCGCATAAAAGTTGTCCTTCTTCACGCTTCCAGACAGAGTTGACGCGAACGTGTTCAAGTATTGTTTGTACGTCCCATACATCGCTTTGAAAGCCGTCTCACGCACGCTGCGGTCTGCCGACTCTAAAAACGTAATGTAACGTCCGTGTGTCAGTTCGACTTCTTCTCCTTGCTCATTCTTCACTTTAGGAAATTTCAAATCGGCGTTGTTGAGCATGCCGAACGTCGAGCTCGATTGTCCGAGCACGTCGCCGGCTTGGGCGAGGATCGCTTCTTCCGCTTCCGTCAAGACGTGGGGCCGCTCTTGCGCCAACTCATCGAACGCATGACGGTAGACGGTCAACCCTTCGTGGCCGTCCATGAACGCCGTGATCTCACTTTCATCGATGGCGAGCAGTTCTGGTGTCATGAAGGCGAGTTGAGCCGAAATTTGAGCGGCGAGTGACCCGGCACGGTCGTTCAGCGCCTGATAATGGCTGTTGGCCGTATCTTCGTCATAGCGCATATGGGCGTATGTATACAGCTTATGCAGTTGACGCGAGATCTCGTCACGGAGCTGCAGCGCCGCGTAAAGTGTCTCGGCCGATTCCCCGAGTTTCCCTTTGAATTCAACGAGTTCAGGGATTCGGGCTTTGAGTGTCTCAAAGTCTTGCTCCCACGCTTTGTCGTCTGCATAGATGGTTTCTAAGTTCCACGTCTCCTCGACGGGTACTTGTTGTCGTGTTAGTACTTCTGACATATGTCCACTTCCTTTTCTCAGTTTATATACGATTTCGCCATGAATCGCTGAAACCCTTGAAACAAACGAATATCGTCACGAAGTGCTGCTTCGAGCGTGACCGGGACTTGCCAGTCGATGACATACTCTGACAAGCCGAATACGTTCAAGAGTTGTCTCCATTGTAACTGAAACGAAGAAACAAAGTCGCTTGTCGGGGTCGCGTTGAACTGGCGGCATGTCTTCTCGATGCTCCAAGCGAGCGAATCCTCAGGAGCTTCCCGTCGATTTAAATACAAGACCGTTTGAAATTCGAACGGATGAACATGAACACCCCACAGCGCCGGGAGCGGCAAATAACAGACCGTCGGCAATAGCGACGGTAACATGCCGAGCGGATAGAGACGATTCAAGATCAGCCGTCTGAAGAGCGGCGTCGGATAAGGCGGCGTCATACGCTTACGCCGCACAAGTTGAATCCATCGGTGCGCATCAAATCGATAAAACGGCTCAAACGGCGAGACGTCAAAAGATGTCGCCGGCACCCACGTGCCTTGTGCCCGTCTGAGCGAGATCGGACACCCGACGAACCGGTACAACGCGTTCTTGACCGGAACGATCAGCGTACACCGCCGCGCGATCTCACACCTCATCCACGGTGAGAAGGACGGCACCGGTTCAAGACGTAATCCGCTCGCGATCCAGATGACGGCAAGACCGTTTCGCTCATAGTGTCTCGTCCGTTCTACGTAAGAATCGACTGCTAGCGGTGAGGACTGTATTTCGACGACGAACGACGCCCCGGCTTTTGTCGCGATTAAGTCAGCCCGTCTCCCGTTAAGGTCCACTTCTTGCTCGACATCATATCCGCCCGCCTGCAGCCATTGTCTGACGCCCCATTTATCGGTTCGGTGACCAGCCGACTCTCCGCTCCCACACGTTTGAACGTGAGAAAAATGGAGCCTCCGTTTCGCTCCTCGTTTTACAATGACCCGTTCTCCGCACTGCGGACATGAAAAAGGGGCAGCCGGTTCGATTTGCCTCCGACTCAACGTATGGGCATCCACGTACTCCCCTGTCTGATCGATTGCGAACCGCATCCCGCTTCCCCCTCATAATAATGGTGAAAACATTCGTGCCAAAGATTCAACGAGTTTGATGAAATAAGATCGTTCTGCGAACGCGCCCAACTCCAACTCGTGAGACCCTTCAAAATCTTTGTAGATGTCTTGCTTGAGCTGATGAACCGAGTTCGTGTTGTACAGCAGTGCGTTCACTTCAAAATTGAGATGAAAACTACGGAAGTCCATGTTCGCCGTCCCGATCGTCGCTAGACCGTCATCGATGACGATGACTTTCGAGTGCATGAATCCTTCCTCGTACAAATAAATCTTAACGCCAGCGCTGAGCAAATCCTCATAATAAGATCGGCTCGCATAGAAGACGATTTTATGGTCCGGGAAGCTCGGTAAGACGATGCGGACATCGATCCCCGACAAAGAAGCCGTCTTCAACGCACTCATAATATCCTCGTCAGGAATTAAGTACGGTGACGAGATGTATACCGATTTTTTTGCGGCGTTGATGAGCGCGAAATAAATCGACTTCATCGTCTCGTACGGCTCGTCCGGTCCGCTGGCGACGATTTGAACACCGCCGCTCGCGCTCCGCACCGTCTCGAGCGGCTCTAGGTAGAACGGTGTGAACAAGCGCTCACCCGTCATATAGTACCAGTCTTGCAGGAAAATCAGCTGCAGTTCCGATACCCCTTCCCCTCTGACGTATAGATGCGTGTCACGCCAAAATCCGAACTTCGTATGCTCTCCTAAATACTCGTCCCCGACGTTCAAACCGCCCGTGAACGCTTCTGTCCCGTCGATGACGACAATCTTCCGGTGGTTCCGATAATTCGTTTTACTCGAGACGAGCGGTAAGACGACGGGAAAGAACGCCTGCACGTGGACACCAGCTTGTCGCATCTCTTCGAAAAAAGAACTGCTCGTATGAATCGACCCGACCGCATCATACAAAAACCGGACCTCGACCCCAGACCGCGCTTTTTCGATCAAAATCCGTTGAATTTCCCGAGAAATACGATCTTCCCGGAAAATGTAGTACTCGAGGTGAATGTGACGCGTCGCCCCGTTCAAGGCTGGCAATAGTTTCGAAAACTTTTCTTTTCCGTTTGTGAGGATTTGTGTATACGTATTCGACGAGACGGGTAATTGATTCAATGAAGACGTTAAGTGGAGCAACTTCTCGTAATCATCGTGCGGAAACACGAGCGATGGCGAGAGTGTCATCGCTTTTTGCCGATAAGCGAGATACGTTTCTTCATCCAACATCGCCTTCTCATTGAACATGCGTCTCCGCCGATAGTTTTGACCGAAGACGAAGTATGCGAATAAACCGACGACCGGAAATCCGAGCATGACGATTGCCCAGATGAGCGTTCGTTGCGGATTACGGTTCTCGAGCAAGATGACGAGCAGGATGCTAAACGTCGTCAGAAAGACGAGGATCGAGAACAGCCCAATCACTTGCGAGCTCCAGTAATAAGATAATACGGCAATGAGCCCTGCGAGCAAAAGAAGGGATAATAGTACTTGTATGCGTCGCAACATATTATAAACTGACCCCGTTTCTGTCATGTATTATTATTAATTATACATCGGAACGATATCTTTTTGAGGGAGTGGAGAAAATATGGGAACTTTTCTAGTAACGGGGGCGACGAGCGGCATCGGTCGTGCGGTCTCCTTACGGTTGGCAGAAGAAGGACACGACGTCTTAGGCGTCGGACGTGATGAGACGAGAGGTGCGGCACTAGAACTCGAATCGGATAACACCATCACGTTCCTGAAATGTGATTTATCTCAAGCTGACGAGGTCGAGGCACTCATGGACCGCCTCGCAGCCGATCAAGTCGTCCTGCACGGATTATTCAATAACGCCGCGACGTTCGGTCGCCCCGGTACGCCTGAACGGTTGCCAGCCTCTGCTTTTGACGAAGTGTTCGAACTGAACGTGTTGGCGACAAACCGCCTCATTCAACGCGCAATCCCGCTCCTCGCGACCGGTTCTAGCGTGGTCAACAACGCAGCGATCGTCGGACACGTCAAATTCCCGCCGATGCTTGGTCCATACGCCGCTTCGAAAGCGGCCGTCATCGCCTTGACGAAGACGTTCGCCCACCGGATGAAAGGAAAGATTCGTTTCAACGCCGTCTGCTTCGGACCAGTCGATACGCCGCTCAGCCATAAGCTGTACGGCGGCGAGGCAAAATTCAAAGACGCGATGAGCCACCATTTCCGCGGGAACGCCGCTTCACCGGAAGAAGTCGCACCGGTCGTCACGTTCTTGCTAAGTGATGCGTCGAGCTATATTAACGGCCAAGCCATCACCATCGATGGTGGTTACAGCCTGTCTTGAACGCGAAAAGGGGTCGTCTACGAATTAGACGGCCCCTTTCGCTTTTGTGCGAACAGCTATATATTATGCCTTGATTTTCCTCGCTTGCATCATCTGGGTCGTCAAGAACGCCTTTTCGCGCGGATGCAAATCATCCCATGCGAGCACGTCTTCAATGTAATCGACGAATTCTTCAAACGTGTCGTGATGCGTTGGATGAGCGCGCAGGCGTCCGATCCGGATCGCCTCGAAAATCGACGCCATCACGAAAATGTCATGGCTCGCGTACGTTTTGATCGGCGCGAGCGCCTCGAATAACGTCGCTTCCATCGCTTTCCGTTTGATGTGCCAATCACTCTTACCGTTTGAGAAGACGAAATCCCCTTCCGGAAGTTCGCTCAATTCCCGTAAGATATCCCCGATATAGTGAATCGCATGAATCGCCGTGTTCGGGTCGTTAATCCCCGGTGATACTCCTTTAAGGGCGATCTCACTCAATTTTTCAATGACGAACGCCGGGTCTTGGATCGATGAACGGACCTCGCCGATTTGAAACACATCTTTGTCGAGAGCGTCATCCCCTAGCCAATATCCGAGAATATCTCCTTCCGCCACAAAGTCGCCGACCGCGACGACCGATTCGAAACTGATGTCGTGATCTTCTTGTTTCTCGCTCGAGAACAATTGAACATAGCCGGTCCGCGAGGCGTACACCGCTTGCCCTGTTTCGAACGTATGGACCGATCGTTTCAGCACGATGCTCACCTTTCCGTCTTCGACCGCTTGCTTCTGTTTTACGATGACGGATAATGCTTCTCGATGTAAGGACGATAACAGGCGTTCAGCTTGAATCGAGACGCTAATCGTCTGAATGAACTTGACGAACGCCCAGATCGAACTGACGACTAATACGACGCTGACACCTGAGGCGAGGACGGCGTCCTCTTCCGATGTCCGAATGAGAAATAAATTCGTGATCCCGTATACAGTAGTCATGATGAAAATACCGAGCGTATGTTTCGAAGCCGAGTTCGTTAAAAAGTTATTGATTGTACGGGGCGAAAATTGAGATGAATACGTCGTCAGCACGACTAAAATCGTCGAGAAACTGAACGTCATCATCGTCATGAGACTCGTGAACGACGACGAAAGGACGGAAGCGGCTGAATCCTGATCCAAATAAATGATTTTTGGCAACAGTTCGCGGAAAAAGCTACCGAAGTATTGCGTCAGAAACGTTAATACGATACCGCCTGTCCCATACAAAAACGGGACGAACCACGTACTGTCTGACAACATCAATTGTAAACGCTTGAACATCAAGTCACCTCTTCATATGTATCAATTAGTAAAAAAGTCGCCTGTCCGTTTGAACAGGCGATTCGAGTTTAAAAATAGTGGCGTACTTTCGAGAACACGTCGCCGTCGAGAATTGGTTTACCGTACTCCTCGAGCATAGCGAGGGTTTGCGTACTGAACGACAAATATTCGGCTAAAAGACTGAGGACGTTCTCTTCTTCTTCCGGCTCCATCTCGTCCGGGAAGTCAATCCACAAGTAGTAACGGTTTTCATAATGGAATAACTTGAGGGTGACGTTATCCAACGTATCACCGGCCCGTTTGCTCAGAGCGATAATGGCCTCAAAGTCATCCGTATCCATGGCTAACGGAGCCCACGCCTCCGGTTCAGTTTCGACTTCATCGAGTTCACTCAACTGGTCAAGGACAGACTGTTGATCACGCGCTTCGTCGATCGCGTTGCGCAAGAGCGAGCCGAGTTCTGCGTCGTCTTCTGTGTCGATCACATTTTTGGCGATCGTGACAGTCACTTCAAGCCCTTTTTCAAACGCTTGTACTTGTATCCATAGTGGACCATCGAACGAGATATCTTCCCGTTCGTGCGCTTCGTCCATCATCTGCCAGAACAGCTGCTCACCACGTTCTCGGTTGTACCAAATTTCATCCCGGGCGAATCCGCGTTTCTCGATATCGACATAAGTGATGAAAAACTTGACGGTATTGTCATTGATGCGCTCAATTTTCACGATTGTCCACTCCCTTCTGACCTCACTCCTACTTCTTAAGGAGGAGAGGGGAAATTGTCTTGTTATCATAGTACCCTTTTTTTCACCTGTCAATCTATTGATGATGGGGTGTGCATCACTATTTTATCGGAAAAACGAGATAATAAAAAGCACACTGCTTGGACAGTATGCTTCCTCACTCGTTGACGAGTCGTTGCGCTTCTTGAAGTTGGAACGTACGAACTTTACGAGGCAAGAACCGACGAATCTCATCTTCGTTATATCCGACTTGAAGGCGTTTTTCATCAATCAAAATCGGACGGCGAAGGAGGCCCGGATATTCTTGAATCAAATCGTACAACTGCTGAAGCGAAAGTGCGTCGACCGATACATCAATTTTCGAGAAAACTTTTGAGCGGGTTGAGATGATCTCATCTGTGCCGTCTTCTGTCATGCGTAAAATCTGTTTAATCTCATTGAGTGAGAGTGGTTCTGAGAATATGTTTCGTTCTGTAAATGGGATATCATGCTCTTCGAGCCAAGCCCGTGCTTTTCGGCACGATGTACAGCTCGGAGACGTATAAAGTGTGACCATTTTCGTTCCTCCCTGATCAAATGTTCGTCCATTTTTTCGTGACTCTTCTTGTATACCCAAAATCTCGTTCACGTAATTATAATAATTCTTATTTACTGAAACTTCAATGATATTCTTTCTCATCCGGGGAAGAAAAGAGGACGCATTCAGAAGAATGCGACCTTGATCGACCGTTCTACGAAGCTGGAATCCGAGAAACCGGTTGTGACACCGTTTCTTTCCCTGGCTTCACTTGCAAGTCTTTCAATTTCTTCTTGAGCACTTCTTTTAACAGTTTCTTTTTCTGTTGCAGTACTTTGTCACGCTCTTTCATGGTCTCTCACCCCCCATGGACGAAAGGAAAAAACAACCATTACTGTATCTGAAAATCTTAAAGTTGCACTAATCTATAGTTAAATTATAGCACATCCTATTGAAAAATGTTGAACAATCTCGTAAAAAATCATGATTTCACACGTTCCAAATTTGCATTTACTTATCCATTCCCGTATAGTTAATAGAAATAATCTTTGAAATCACCAAGGAGGAGAGCACGAATGAGAATCACGTTAGAAACGATCATGCAGCATCACGTCACCCAGAAATACTTGACACGATCTGGATTAAAACATGCCGTCGACGTCTGTGAACGCGCTCTCGAATTGGCGACACGACGAGGACTCGACACCGATCTAGCAACGAAGGCTGCACTGCTCCACGACATCGGTCATTACGAATGGTACACCGAAGGCAAGTGGAACTATGACTTGTATCGTCAAAACGATATCCACGCCATCAAAGGCGCGGAACGCGCGCATAAACTGTTGATCCGGCTCGGAGAAGACCCGGCTCGGGCCAAGGAAATTTCCGTCATGATCCTGCTTCATACGGATTCTTACCTTCCGCCTAGCCGCATCCAACGGACCCCGCTCCAACAACTCGTCCATGATGCCGACACGTTCGTCGAACAACCGGGCGGCCTTCACCATTATGAAACAATGGAGATTGAAGATGCGCTTGCTCGCGTCCGCTCCATCGATGCCGTCGTCGAGCGTCTCTCGAACTTGCCGCGCATCTCAAACGCTTAACACCGTCCGGGTCTCCCACGGTGTTTTCATTTGAGCAAAAAAGAGGCTGGGACATAACTCAGTAGATTTATAAGAAAGAGGCCACCGGGAGCGACTTGTTCGCTAACGGTGGCCTCTTCTCATTTTTATGGGTTCGTTCACGCATTTCGGACTAAACAGATAGGGGCGACCTCTGATAAAGTTAAAGTGACCAAACCATAACTTTGGAGGTGCCCCTATGTACAAAAAGTATA